>JAJXTF010000294.1 GCA_021784125.1 Pseudomonadota bacterium
ACCGAGTGCCGGGCAACCGGCCTTCGGGCAGGACACTGCGGGCGATCCATGCACGACAGGTATTCGGGAGGCAGGGATGGCACACATCGTGATTCTCGGCGCGGGCATCGGCGGCATGCCGCTGGCCTACGAAATGAAGGACAAGCTGCGCGCCGGTGACCGGATCACCGTCGTGTCGAACAATCCGAACTTCCACTTCGTCCCGTCCAATCCCTGGGTGGCCGTGAATTGGCGCAAGCGTGGCGCGATCGAGTTCCCGGTCGAGCCCTGCCTGGCGAAACACGGGATCGCCTTCAACGCCTCGGGTGCTACGCGCGTCCATCCGGAGCGCAACCAGGTCGATCTCGGCGACGGCTCGACGCTGGATTACGACGTGCTCGCGATCGCGACCGGACCGAAGCTCGCCTTCGAGGAAATCGAGGGCATGGGACCCGAGGGGCACACGCAGTCGGTCTGCCACGTCGATCACGCGGCCGCTGCGGGTGCGGCCTGGGATGGCTTCGTGGCCACGCCGGGCCCTGTCGTCGTCGGCGCGGTGCAGGGCGCGTCGTGCTTCGGCCCCGCCTACGAGTTCGCACTGATCATGGACACCGATCTGCGGCGGCGGAAGATCCGCGACCGCGTGCCGATGACCTTCGTCACCGCGGAGCCCTACATCGGCCACCTGGGTCTGGGCGGGGTCGGCGACTCGAAGACGCTGCTCGAGTCCGCGCTGCGCGAGCGTCACATCAAGTGGATCTGCAACGCCAAGGTGACCCGGGTCGATGCCGACAAGGTCTACGTGACCGAGCACGACGAGAACGGACAGCCGAAGAAGCAGCACGAGCTTCCTTCCGTGTACTCGATGCTTTTGCCGGCATTCAAGGGCATCGACGCCGTCGCCGGCATCGAGGGCCTGACCAACCCGCGGGGCTTCGTCCTGATCGACGAGCACCAGCGCAATCCGAAGTACACCAACATCTACGCGGTCGGCGTCTGTGTCGCGATTCCTCCGGTCGAAGCGACGCCGGTGCCCACGGGCGCGCCCAAGACCGGCTACATGATCGAGTCGATGGTCACGGCGACGGTCAGGAACATCCGCGACCAGCTCGACGGCAAGGAGCCGGCGGCCAAGGCGACCTGGAACGCCATCTGCCTCGCCGATTTCGGCGACGGCGGCGTCGCGTTCGTCGCGCTGCCGCAGATCCCGCCGCGCAACGTCAACTGGTTCGCCCAGGGCAAGTGGGTGCACCTCGCCAAGATCGCGTTCGAGAAGTACTTCATGCGCAAGATGAAGAAAGGCACCTCCGAGCCGATCTACGAGAAATACGTGCTGAAGGCGCTCGGCATCGTCAAGCTCAAGTCCTGACACATTCCTGACATCCCATGGGCATTTCGGGTCGCATCGCAGGCTTCTTCCTCGAGTCACGGCTGACGCCGCTGATCGCGCTGATCGCGTTGCTGCTGGGCGGCTTCGCGCTGCTGGTCACGCCGCGCGAGGAGGAGCCGCAGATCGACGTCACGATGGCGAACGTGCTGATCCCCTTCCCCGGCGCCTCCGCCAAGGACGTCGAGACGCTGGTCGCAACGCCTGCCGAGCAGGTGATCTCGCAGATGCCGGGCCTGGAGCACGTGTTCTCGGTGTCGAAGCCGGGGATGGCGGTCGTCACCGCGCAGTTCAAGGTCGGCGTCCCGCGCATCGTCGCGCTGGTGCGGCTCTACGACACGATCCTGTCGAACAAGGACTGGCTGCCGGCGCAGCTCGGCGTCGGCGAGCCGTTGATCAAGCCCAAGGGCATCGACGACGTGCCCATCGTTTCGCTGACGCTGTGGACGCGCGACCAGGCGCGCGGCGCCTACGACCTCGAGCACGTCGCGCACGCGATCGAGGTCGAGCTGAAGCGCGTGCCCGGCACGCGCGAGGTGACGACCATCGGCGGCCCCGGGCGGGTGCTGCGCGTGCTGCTCGAACCCGAGCGCCTCGCCGCCTACGGCCTCGCGGCTTCGGACATCCAGCGCATGCTCCAGTCGGCCAACACCGCCCGCCAGGCCGGGACGATCGACGCCGACAACAAATCGATCCTGGTCGAGACCGGCGAGTTCCTGCAGAACGCCAGGGACGTCGCGTCGCTGGTCGTCGGGGCGTCGAACGGCAATCCCGTGTACCTGTCCGACGTCGCGCGGATCGTCGACGGCCCGCCACCGCCTGCGCACTACGTCTGGCTCGGCGCGGGCCCGGCCGCCAAGTCGGTCGGCGTCGACGCGACCGGCGAATTCCCGGCCGTGACCGTCACCGTCACCAAGAAGCCGGGCGAGAACGCCGTCGACGTCGCCGATCGCCTGGTGCAGCGCGTCAACCAGCTCGAGAACACCGTCATACCCGACGGCGTCCACGTGACCGTCACCCGCAACTACGGGGTCACCGCGAACGACAAGGCGGTGAAGCTCATCCAGAAGCTGATCTTCGCGACGCTCTCGGTCGTGGCGCTGGTGTTCGCGACCCTGGGCCGACGCGAGGCGGTCATCGTCGGCGCGGCGGTGATCCTGACGCTCGCTGCGACGCTGTTCGCGTCCTGGGCCTGGGGCTTCACGTTGAACCGCGTGTCGCTGTTCGCGCTGATATTCTCGATCGGCATCCTGGTCGACGACGCGATCGTCGTCGTCGAGAACATCCACCGGCACCGCGGGCTCGAACCCGGGGCCGGGCTCACGGCGCTGATCCCGAAGGCGGTCGACGAGGTCGGCGGCCCGACGATCCTGGCGACGCTGACGGTGATCGCGGCGCTGCTGCCAATGGCTTTCGTCACGGGCCTGATGGGACCGTACATGAGTCCGATCCCGATCAACGCCAGCATGGGGATGGTGATCTCGCTCGCGATCGCGTTCGTCGTCACGCCCTGGCTCGCGCTGAAGCTCGCCCCGAAGGCGCAGGCCTCGCACGGGCCCTCGCGCCTCGATGCGCGGCTCTCCAGCGGCTTTGCCCGGCTGCTCACGCCTTTCCTCGACCCGCACAAGGGGAAGCGCAACCGGCGCTTCCTCTGGATCGGCGTCCTCGTCGCGATCCTGGTGTCGATGTCGCTCGCGCTGCTGCAGCTGGTCATCCTCAAGATGCTGCCTTTCGACAACAAGTCCGAGTTCCAGGTCATCGTCGACATGCCCGCCGGCACGCCGGTCGAGGGCACGGCCGCCGTGCTGCACGCGATGGGCGCCTACATCGCGACCGTGCCCGAGGTCACCGACTACGAGGGCTACGCAGGCACCGCGTCGCCGATCAACTTCAACGGCCTGGTGCGGCAGTACTACCTGCGCCAGCTGCCCGAGAACGGCGACCTGCAGGTGAACCTCGTCGACAAGCACCAGCGCGACCGCCAGAGCCACGAGATCGCGAACGCGGTGCGGCCCGAGCTCGAAAGGATCGCCGCCGGCTTCGGCGCCAAGGTGAAGGTCGTCGAAGTCCCGCCGGGACCGCCGGTGCTCTCGCCGATCGTCGCCGAGGTCTACGG
>JAJXTF010000295.1 GCA_021784125.1 Pseudomonadota bacterium
TGTCCTCGAGCGACGCCACACCGGGTCCCCGCCGGCAGGCGTTCACGGACCTCGGGCGCACAGACGGCCCCGGCGCACGGCCCAATGCACGGGCTCGGGGCCGGATGCACGGGTCCGGGGCCGGGGCGCAGCTAAATGACCCGCGGTCATTGCAGCGATCGAGGGCCACCGGCTACAATCCACGTCCCGCGTCATTCCGGTTCCCATGTCCGCAGCAACCCCCTTCGTCGTCCTCCCGACGTGCCCTACCGAAATTGCGGTCGAACTGGCCGGTGTCTCGTTCGGCTACGACCGGAAGCGGCCGGTGCTCAAGGGCATCGACTTGTCGATTCCCCGCGGCAAGCTGGTCGCGATCATGGGCGGCTCCGGCTGCGGCAAGACGACGATCCTGCGCCTGATCGGCGGGCAGTTGCGTCCTCAGCAAGGGAAGATCACGGTTGCGGGACAGGACGTCCTCGCCCTCGACCGCGACGGCCTGTTCGCGTTGCGCCGCAAGATCGGCATGCTGTTCCAGTTCGGCGCGCTGTTCACCGACCTGTCGGTGTTCGAGAACGTCGCGTTCCCGATGCGTGAGCACACCGAGCTCCCCGACGAGCTGATCCGCGACCTGGTGCTGATGAAACTGAACGCCGTAGGACTGCGCGGAGCGGCGCAACTGCGGCCCTCCGAGCTCTCGGGGGGGATGGCCCGCCGCGTGGCCCTGGCGCGGGCGATCGCGCTCGATCCGATGCTGGTGATGTACGACGAGCCGTTCGCGGGCCTCGACCCGATCTCCCTGGGCGTGGTCGGGCAGCTTATCCGCAAGCTCAACGACGCGCTGGGCATCACGTCGGTGGTCGTGACCCACGACATCTACGAGTCGCTGAAGATCGTCGATTACATCTACTTCGTCTCGGAAGGGCGGATCGTCGCGCAGGGAACGCCCGACGAGGTGCGCGCATCCTCGGAGTCGTTCGTCCGCCAGTTCGTCGACGGTGCGCCGGATGGTCCGGTGCCTTTCCATTACCCCGCGAGGCCGCTTGCCGAGGAGTTCGCCCGTGCCGGCTAGCACCGTCGCCATGGCGCTGCGGCGAGTCGGACACGCGACCATCACCTCGGTCGAGCGCCTGGGTTTTGCAGCGCGTTTCTCCGTCGCCGTCCTCGTGCACGCGCCTTCGGCCCTGCGCCGGCTCCAGCTGACGCTGCGCGAGATCTATTTCTCGGGCGTCCTGTCGCTGGTGATCATTCTGGTGTCGGGGCTTTTTGTCGGCATGGTGCTGGCACTGCAGGGTTACGACGTGCTGACGCGCTACGGCGCGAACGAGTCGCTGGGTGTGCTGGTCGCGCTGTCGCTGGTGCGGGAACTCGGTCCGGTGGTCGCGGGTCTCCTGTTTGCGAGCCGCGCGGGCAGCGCGATCACCGCCGAGATCGGCCTGATGAAGACGACCGAGCAGCTGTCCGCGATGGAAATGATGGCGGTCGACCCGCTGGCGCGCGTCGTCGCCCCGCGCTTCTTCGGGGGCATCCTCTCGATGCCGCTGCTGGCCGCGCTGTTCTCGACGCTCGGCATCTTCGGGGCGTACCTCGTCGGGGTGCGCCTGATCGGCATCGATGCGGGCTCGTTCTGGGGCAACATGCAGGCGGCGGTCGATTTCCGCTACGACATCGTCAACGGAATCATCAAGAGCGTGGTTTTCGGCGTCGCGGTGAGCCTGATCGCGGTGTTCGAGGGCTACAACGCGCGTCCCACCGCCGAGGGCGTGTCGACGGCAACGACGCGCACCGTCGTGGCGAGCTCGCTGTCCATTCTCGCCCTCGATTTCGTGCTGACGGTGTTCATGTTCAGGGGACTAGGCGTATGAACCGTTCGACCCTCGACCTCTGGGTCGGGATATTCGTGACCATCGGCATTGCGGCCATCCTCTTCCTGTCGCTCAAGGTCGGGAACCTGCTGACGGTCAGCAACGACCAGGGCTACCGGCTCGAAGCCGAGTTCGACAACATCGGCGGACTCAAGCTGCGCGCGCCCGTGAAGGCGGCGGGCGTGGTCGTCGGACGCGTCGAGAGCATCAAACTCGACCCGCAGAGCTACCAGGCGCTCGTCACGATGAAGATCGACCGCGGCTACGAGTTCAGCAAGGATACGATCGCGTCGATCCTGACGTCCGGATTGCTGGGCGAGGTCTACATCGGGCTCGACACCGGGGGCGACACGAAGATGCTAGCCGACGGCGGCAAGATCACCAAGACGCAGTCGGCGATCGTCCTCGAGAAGCTGATCGGGCAGTTTCTGTTCGACAAGGCCGCGAGTGGAGGCGGCGCCTCCGGGGCTTCCGGGGGCGGGGCACCGCTGCCCGCGGCGACTGGAGGCGGCAAATGATCCCTCGACGGCCGGTTTCCGTGCAATCGCTTGGGGGCGGCCTGGGCGCGCTCGCGCTCGCCGCGTTGCTCGCCGGCTGCGCCGCGACGCCGATGCGGGCGGACGATCCTTTCGAGCCGGCGAACCGCGTGTCGTACAAGGTGCACGAGGTCGTCGACGGGAACTTCGTCAAGCCGATCGCGCAGGCATACGTCGATTACACGCCGAAGCCGATCCAGAAGGCGATCGGCAATTTCTTCGGCAACATCGACGACGTGTTCTCGGTGATCAACGACTTCCTGCAGGGGAAGCTCGACAAGGCCGGCAACGACATGGGTCGGGTCATGCTGAACACCGGTTTCGGCATCGGTGGCCTGATCGACATCGCATCCGACGCGGGGATTCCCAAGGGCAACGAGGATTTCGGCCAGACGCTGGGCGTCTGGGGTTTCCCGCAGGGCCCGTACCTGTTCATCCCGCTGTTCGGGCCCACGACCGTGCGTGACGGCAGCGGATCGCTGGTGCGCATCTATCTGGGGCCGATCGGCTACCTGCCCGACGTGCCGCTGCGCAATACCCTATACGGCCTGGGCGGCCTCGACGCGCGTGCGTCGGTGCTCGGCGCCCAGAAGCTGGCGGAGCAGGCGGCGCTCGACCCCTATGCGTTCATACGCCGCGCCTACCTTCAGCGGCGGCAATACCTGGTGTACGACGGCCACCCGCCGCGGCCGAAGGACGACGACGGCGATGCGCCGGAGAAGAACGGCGGCGGCAAGGCGCCTCCGGACAAGGACGGGAAATGACGATGACGACGACGGGACCCGGCACGGTATCGATTCGCGGCAGGCTTGCCGCCTGGCTTTGCGCGCTCCTGCTCGCGACGCTCGCCCTGCCTGCCGTCGCGGAGGAAGCGCCCGATGCGATGGTGAAGCGCGTATCGCAGGAAGTGATCCAGATCATCAAGTCCGACCCGAAGGTGCAGGCCGGCGACCAGGCACGCATCCGCGAGGTCATCGAGACCAAGCTCCTGCCCTATTTCGATTTCGAGCGGATGACCGCGCTCGCGACCGGACGCGGGTGGCGCAGCGCGAACCCCGAGCAGAAGAAGCGCCTGGCCGAGGAGTTCAAGACGCTGCTG
>JAJXTF010000296.1 GCA_021784125.1 Pseudomonadota bacterium
GAACCTCGCGGCGCTCGACGGGAACCTCGCGGCGCTCGACGGGAACCTCGCGGTGCCGGAGTTCGCGCGCACGATGGACAGCGTGGCGCTGGCCGATTTCGACCCGCGCGCACGCCTGCTGCCCGCGCTGACCGATCGATTGCAGCGGCTCGGCGGCGAGACTCGGGCGATCGTCGCGCTGCTGCGCGGCGAGGACGCGAAACCCGGGGTGCCGCTGTCGCGCCAGGAGCTCCGGCTGTTCGTCGCGCCCGACAGCTGGCCTCTGGCGGCGATCCGCGCGCAGCTGACGCTGCAATCGCCGGTGGGCCGCCATGCGCTGCGCATGAGCCTCGCGCTGGCCGCCGCATTCTTCATCGCCCATGCGTCGCCGTGGGCGTCGCATCCGGCATGGGTGGTGCTGAGCGTGGCGGTCGTGCTGCGCGGCAGTCTCGAACAGACCTTGGCGCGGCGCAATGCGCGCGTGCTGGGGACGCTGCTCGGCTGCCTGCTGGTGCTGCTGCTGTTCCAGGTGCCCTCGACCGGGATCCTCGCCGCCGTCTTCATCGCGTCGGTTGCGGTCGCGCACGCCTTCGTCGGCGTCCAGTACGTCGTCACGGCGATCGCTGCGACGGTGATGGCGCTGATCCAGCAGCATCTGGCGTATCCCGGCGGCGGCTTCGCGATCGTCGAGCGCATCGGGGACACGTTTCTCGGCGCGGCCCTGGCCTGGGCATTCAGCTACGTGCTGCCGTCGTGGGAGCGGCGCAGTCTGCCGCAGCTCGTCGCGCGCGCCGTCGATGCGCTGCGCCAGTACGCGGTGTCCGCAATGGAGGGCGGCGCAGCGGCACAAGCGGGCGCGATGGTCGAGCAGCGTCTCGCGCGCAGGCGTGCCTACGATGCGCTGGGCGCGATTGCGGCGGCATTCCAGCGCAGCGCGGCCGAGCCCGAGCGCGTCCGGCTGCCGCTGGTCGAGCTGGCGACGCTGCTCGATTACGGGCAGCGCCTGATGGCCCACCTGTCACTGATCCGCCTGACGCTGGCGCAGCGCAGCGTCAGGGTCGAGCTGCCGCAGGTCGCGGCGATGCTGCAGCGCGCCCGCAGCGATCTCGATGCAGGGCTGCGCCTGGACGGACGCGAGGCCGCCGCTCTTGAGCGTGCGTCGGAAATGCCGGGCGAGCTGCCGAGTGCACCACCGGTCGAGGATCGCCTCGCGTGGCTGGCGCGCCGGCTGCGCGTGACGGTCGCCGATGGCGAGCAGGCAGGGCGGGCGGCCTCCGGTCTGCTCGCGAGGCTGGAAGACTCCAAACCGCGCGCCGATCGGGTCGGCGCGTCGCGTCCCTAGTGCGGGGTCCGTCCCGGGTCCGGGGCCCCGGCGCGCGCTGCAGCCTCGTCCCAGGGCCGCGGGCGGAACGGCGCGGGCCGCGTAGAATCGCCGCAGCATGAGTCGCGGGACCGTATCGATGGGCGCCGGAGCGGAGGTGGTGCAGTGAGTGGCAGCACCGTCCGCGGCTTGCACGCGCGCCAGATTCTCGATTCGCGCGGCCGGCCTACCGTCGAGGTCGATGTAGCGCTGGACGACGGCAGCTTCGGCCGTGCCAGCGTGCCCTCGGGCGCCTCGACCGGGACCTTCGAGGCCCACGAGCTGCGCGACGGCGACCCCGCGCATTACGCCGGGCAGGGCGTCCTGAAGGCCGTCGCCAACGTCCACGGCGAGATCGCGGCTGCGCTTCGCGGTGTCGACGGCGCCGACCAGCGCGGCGTCGACGCGCGCCTGCGCGAGCTCGACGGGACACCCGGGCTCGAGCGCCTGGGCGCGAATGCGATCCTCGCCGTCTCGCTGGCCGTCTGCCGCGCCGTGGCGGCTTCGCGCGGCCAGCAATTCCACGAGCGCATCGCCGATCTCACGCTCGCGCAGCCGACGCTGCCGCTGCCGATGGCCAACATCCTGAGCGGCGGATTGCACGCCGGCCGCGGCATGGACGTCCAGGATTTCCTCGCCATCCCGATGCGCGCCGAGTCGATCGCCGAGGCGATCCACCAGCTCGCGCGCGTGCGCACGGCCGCCGCCGACGTGCTGCGCGATCGCGGCCTGCCGACGCTGCTGGCCGACGAGGGAGGCCTCGCGCCCGGATGCGAGACCGGCCGCGCCGCGCTGCAGCTGATGGTCGACTCGATCGGGCGCGCGGGCCTCGTTCCGGGCGAGGACATCGCGATCGCGATCGACGTCGCGGCGACGACGCTGAAGACCACAGGCGGCCGCTACCGCCTCGCATGCGAGGGGCGCGACCTCGACACGACCGCGATGATCGGCATGGTCGATTCCTGGGCGCGCCATTTCCCGGTGGTCTCGGTCGAGGACGGGCTCGACGAGGAAGACTGGTCGGGATGGAAGCTGTTGACCGAGCGGCTGGGCCGCAGGCTGCAACTGGTCGGCGACGATCTGTTCACGACGAATCCGCAGCGGCTCGCGCGCGGCCTGCGCGAGGGCATCGCCAACGGCGTGCTGGTCAAGGCCAACCAGAACGGAACGCTGACCGGCACCCTCGACGTCATCGCCCAGGCCAAGGCCGCCGGCTATGCAACGATCGTTTCGGCGCGGTCTGGCGAGACCGAGGACGCCTTCATGTCCGACATCGCCGTCGGCGCCGCGGCCGGCCAGATCAAGATCGGATCGCTGCGGACGTCGAGCACCGTCGCGAAGTACAACCAGCTGCTGCGGATCGCGGAGCGCTCCGGCGCGGCCTATGCCGGTGCCGCTGCGCTCGCGGTCAATCGCAAATGAGCGCGAACCGGCGCGCGCGGCATCACGGCGTCCTGCCATCCGGCCGGCCTGAACCATGAGCGAAGACGCCCGGCAGCCCGATACGATCCTGCGCGAATTCCTGCGCGGGCAGGGTCTCGTGCAATTCGACGCCGAGGCGACCTGGACGCCGCTTGCGGGGGGCGTGTCGTCCGACATCTGGCGCGTCGACCTGCCCGGCCGGTCGATCTGCATCAAGCGCGCGCTGCCCCGGCTCAAGGTCGCGCAGCCGTGGTTCGCGCCGATCGAGCGCAACGCCTGGGAATGGGCGTGGATCGGGTTCGCGGCACTGCACTGTCCCGATGCCGTGCCCGCGCCGGTCGCGAGCGATGCGCGGCAGGGCATTTTTGCGATGGCGTACCTCGATCCGGCCGAATACCCGGTGTGGAAGCGCCAGTTGCTCGATGGCGTCGTGTCCGAGCAGACGGCTGCGCGGGTGGGCGCGATCGTGGCGCGCCTGCACGCGGCAAGCGCGGGCGACGCCGGAATCGCCCGACGCTTCCGGACCGACGCGATCTTCCATGCGATCCGCCTCGAGCCATACCTGCTGGCGACCGCGTCGCGGCATCCCGATCTCGCAAGCAGGCTGCAGGCACTGGAGCGACGCACGGCGCAGACGAGGCTCGCCCTGGTGCACGGCGACGTCAGCCCGAAGAACATCCTCGTCGGTCCGCGCGGGCCGGTATTCCTCGAC
>JAJXTF010000297.1 GCA_021784125.1 Pseudomonadota bacterium
CAGGACCGTCTCACTGTATTACGACCCCGAGCGGCAGTCGCATCGCGTCACCGGGGAGACGTTCGTCGTCGCAGCCAACGGCATCGAGAGCCCGCGCCTGCTCCTGCTGTCGGCCAGCGACCGGTATCCGAAGGGGCTCGCGAACCGTTCGGACATGGTCGGGCGGAATCTGATGGATCATCCGAGCACGTCCCTCACCTTCGACACCGACGAGGACCTTTGGCTGGGACGCGGACCGCAGAGCCCGAGCTCGATCAACACCATGCGCGACGGGCCATTCCGCTCCGAGCACGCACCCTACCGCCTCGACTTCACCAACATATCGCGCGTCGACGGGACCACCACGTCGCTGCTCGCCCAGGGCGTCTACGGCAAGGAGTTTGCGCGGCGCCTGCGGCACAGCGCGGCGCGCGAACTCAACGTCAAGAACGTGCTGGAGGTGCTGCCCGATCCCGAGCGCCGCATCACGCTGAGCTCCGAGAAGGATGCGATGGGCATCCCGAAGGTCCAGACGCATTATTCGATCGACGACTACACACGGCGCGGCCACGAGCGGTCGAAGCAGGATTTCAAGCGCATTGCCGAGCTGATGGGCGGCACCAACCTGCGCTACAGCAGGGAAGGCGATTTCGCAAACAACCAGCATATCTGCGGAACCCTCAGCATGGGTAGCGACCCCGCGACCTCGGTCTGCGACCAGTGGGGACGCGCCCACGATCATGAGAACCTGTACTTCGCAAGCACCGGCGTGATTCCCACCTGCGCGACCTGCAATTCGACCGAGAATGGCGTGGCGCTGGCCCTGCGCGCCGCGCAGCACATGCTTTTGCAGCGCGGCGCAACATCTGCTGCCGAACCTGCAGCCGCTCCCGGCGGGGCGCCTCGGTGAACCTGCGACCGGCCGTGGCCGCAGCCTGGTCGGCGATCGCGCTGATGGCGACCTGCGTACCCGCGCCGGCCCAAACGACCCCGGACCTGGCGGAGCAGGCACTGGTGAAGCGCGGCGAATACCTGGCCATCGCAGGCGACTGCGCGGCGTGCCACACCCCAACCGGCGGTCGGCCCTACGCCGGCGGCGTCGCGCTGGCAACCCCGGTCGGCGACATCCTGTCGACCAACATCACGCCGTCCAAAACGCACGGCATCGGGAACGACAACCTCCTGCAGTTCTCCGATGCGCTGCGCAGAGGGCTAGACGCCAACGGCGATCATCTCTATCCGGCGATGCCCTACGCGGCGTATGCGCGCATCACCGATGACGATGTGCGGGCGTTGTACGCCTATTTCATGCACGGCGTGGCCCCCGTCGACGCGTCGCCACCCCGGACGCGACTGCCGTTCCCCTTCGACATCCGCGCGTCGATGGCCGTCTGGAACCTCCTCTTCCTCTCACGCGCTCCTTTCCGCCCCGATTCCGGGAAAGGCCAGGAATGGAATCGCGGCGCCTATCTCGTGCGTGGGCTCGCGCACTGCGGAGCCTGCCACAGCCCACGCAACCTGCTGATGGCAGAGGACGCTTCACGCGAACTTGCAGGCGGTACCGTCGGCGCTTGGTATGCGCCCAACATCACGTCCGATGTCGCCAGCGGCATTGGTGGCTGGACCGTGCCCGAGATCGTCGCCTACCTGCGCGATGGGCACGCGCAGGGCAAGGCGCAGGCTGCCGGTCCGATGGAAGAAGCGATCGACCACAGCCTGAGCCAACTGAGCGAAAACGACCTGAACGCGATTGCCGTGTTCATCAAGACCGTGCCGGCGGTGCACGATGCGGCCGACGTGCGCCCGCGCTACGATTGGGGCGCAGCAACCGACGATCTCGCCACAATACGTGGTGTCCCGCTGCCGAACGATCCCGACCGGATGAGCGGACCCCAGGTCTACGATGCCTGGTGTGCCACATGCCACCAGGCTCAGGGTCAAGGCAGCTTCGACGGTGGAATGCCTCCTCTGTTCCACGACAGCACGATGGGCAGCCGCAACAGCGACGACCTGGTAATGGTGATGCTCGATGGCACGCAGCGCGGCGGCGCGAAACCCGGCGTGGCGATGCCGTCCTTCGCGCAACTGTCCGACCGGCAACTCGCGATCCTGGGTACCTGGCTTGCAACCCGCTACGGCAATCCCGATGCGCGCGTCACCGAAGGGCAAGTCCGGACGCTGCGCGGCGGCGGCCCCTCGTCGAACATCGTCACGATCACCCGCGTCGCACTCGCAGTGGTTGTCGGATCCATACTCGCCGTTGTCTGGATTTTTTTCCCGCGGAAGCGCGGCACTTCCCGCTGAGCGCCGGGCACCGCCAGGCGCAGGGCCGCTTCATTTCCTTTGCAGACCGAGGAGGCATCATGACCACCTACAACGTCGGCTACTTCGTCGGCAGTCTCGCCAGAGGCTCGATCAACCGCCTTCTCGCCAGGGCGCTGGTGGATCTTGCTCCCCCAACCCTCAAGATGACGGAGATTTCTTTCAAGGACTTGCCGCTCTACAGCTACGATTACGATGCCGACTTTCCGCCTGTGGCGCGGGCATTCAAGGACGCCTTGGCCGCGTCGGATGCCGTGCTGTTCGTCACCCCGGAGTACAACCGCTCCATTCCGGGGGGCCTGAAGAACGCGATCGACTGGGCAAGCCGCCCCTGGGGCAAGAACTCGTTCGCACGCAAGCCCTCCGCCGTCATCGGGGCTTCGCCCGGCGCGATCGGTACAGCGATTGCGCAGCAAAGCCTGAAAAGCGTCCTTGCGTTCTGCAATTCGCCGATGATGAACGCGATCGAGGCCTACATCCACTTCAAGCCCGGCCTGATCACCGAGGATGGCCGCGTGACGGAGCCGTCGACGAACGAATTCCTGCGCAAGTACATGGTCGAGTTCCACGACTTCATCGTCCGCGTCTACACGGCCATTCCGCGGGAGAGCTGACTCGCGGCGTTGGCTGGGCACAGCAACGCCGCAGCAGGCACCTCCGGTGTCCGATCTCGTCTTGCACGGTGGACGGATCACTGCGCTCGATCGCGCCCGACCCGAAGCGTCGGCAATCGCGATACGCGATGGGTGCGTCCTGGCGACGGGGACCGATGCCGAAATGCCGGCGCTCCGGGAGGGCGGCACGCGAACGGTCGACCTGCAGGGACGCCATGCGATCCCGGACTTGAACGACAGCCACACGCACCTCATCCGTGGCGGCCTCAGCGACAACATGGTGTTGCGCGGGGACGGTGTGCCAAGTCTTGCCGATGCCCTGCGCACGCTGCGCGATCAGGCCCGGCGCACGCCGGCTCCCTAATGGGCCCGCGTGGTGGGCGGCTGGTCGGAGTCCCAGTTCGCCGAGCGGCGCATGCCGACTCTCGCTGAGATCAATGCGGTTGCGCCGGACACCCCGGTTTTCGTTCTCAATCCATAACGAAGGTGACGAGTTTCGCAGCGTTCATATCGATCAGCATGCGGTGATGATCGAGCCAAGAAACTCATTTCAGGC
>JAJXTF010000298.1 GCA_021784125.1 Pseudomonadota bacterium
CGACCGCGAAACCGCGCATGCGCTGGCCCAGGTCCTCCACGAGGACGCCCTCTCCTGGCGCGCGCCCGCGATCGATCCTGGGCGCATCGATACGATCATCGCATTCACATTCGGCAATCGGATGCTACCGAACGGAAATCGCACGCCGGGACCCGTCAACGAAGCACTCGCGGAAGTCGCGGTCCGCCTGCATCGACAAAAGGCCACCCGGATCTATGCGCAATGGGAGGTCGCCGAGGCCATCGGCTCCCGCGTTCCGCGAGACCAGGTCACGGCGATCTATCCTGGACGCGACGAACGCGCCGAGCCGGTCTACCTCAGCACGTCTGGCGTCGTGTCCGCTGTGGTTGCCATGCAATCGGAGTCGGGCCCGCTCGGGGTGGTTGGCGTCGTGGGATTCGCCGATCATCTCTGGCGTTGCGTGACCACGGTGCGGCAGTTCGGACTCGACGCGTATGCACCGCGCGGATACGCGATGCCGAGTGAGTACGACGCGCAGTCAGGTCAGCCCTGGTGCCGCAGTCGTCTCGCGTTTCTGATGCACGACATCATGATTCGCTCGACCGAGCGCCGGACTCGATTGATGGAGAAATGATCGTGCTGAAGTCGATCCATCCGCTGCTCGGGCCCGACCTGCTGTTCACGCTCGCATCGATGGGGCACGGCGACGAGATCGCCATTGTCGACGCAAACTTTCCCGCAGCCTCGATGGCGCATCGCCTCGTCGGCGTGCGAGGCGCCGGGACCGCGGAGATGGTCGAGGCGATCCTTTCGCTGTTGCCGCTCGATCGAGCGCTGCCGTGCCCCGTGTCGATCATGCGTGCGGCCGAAGGGGTAGACGTCGCGAACACGGCGATCGGCGGCATCCGCGCTACCCTTGATCGAGCGACCGGCGGCGCCGGCGTGGCAGAACTCGAGCGATTCGAATTCTACGAACGGGCGAGGAGAGCGTTCGCCATCGTGTCGACCGGAGAGCGTCGGCTCTATGGCAACGTACTGCTGATGGCGGGCGCGCTCGCGAGTGATTGACAGGCGATGATTACGTTGAGCGTACCCTCGGGGTGGACGACGCTCGGCAAGAGCGCCACCAAGGTGACCCGGCTCGGCTTTGGCGCGGCGCCGCTTGGCAATCTTTACGCGCCTGTCGCGGAGGACCAGGCGCTGGCTGCCGTGCACGCGGCGTACGCCCAGCACGTCCGCTATTTCGATACCGCGCCGCTCTACGGCCACGGGTTGAGCGAGCACCGCTGCGGCGAAGTGCTGCGCCGCTACCCGCGCAACAGCTTCGTCCTGTCGAGCAAGGTGGGCCGGCTGCTCCGGCCCGGGCGTGACGCAAGCGACGCGTGGGACGGGTATGCGGATGCATTGCCGTTCCGTACAGTGTACGACTACACCTATGACGGCGCGATGCGCTCTTTCGAGGACAGCCTGCAGCGCTTGGGGACGGATCGCATTGACATCCTGCTGGTGCACGACATCGACGTGCGCACGCACGGCGTCGATGGCCAGAGGCGGCGCTTCGATGAAGCGGTCAGCGGTGCATTCAAGGCCTTGCAACGCTTGCGGGACGAAGGTGTCGTCGGCGCGATCGGACTCGGCGTCAATGAGGTCGAAGTGTGCGTCGCGGTGGCCAATCGGGTCGATATCGATTGCGCCCTGCTCGCGGGACGCTACTCGCTGCTGGAGCAGGGAGCCCTGGACACGTTGCTGCCGCTTTGCGTGACGCGGGGAATCGGCGTGATCCTCGGTGGGCCATTCAACTCCGGTATCCTGGCGAGCGGCACGAGCGGGGAAGCCCGATACGACTACGGGCCGGCGCCGCAGGCCGTTTTGGACCGTGTCAGAAGAATCGAAGGGGTCTGCAAGCGCCATGGTGTTTCACTCGCTGCGGCGGCTCTCCAGTTCCCCTACGGCCACCCAGCCGTGGCGACGGTGATTCCGGGTGCGAGGACGCGCGCCGAGGTCGAACATAACGTCGCAATGCTCAATGTCGCGATTCCGGCCGACCTGTGGCGGGAATTGAAAGCCGAGGGGCTCATGCGAGGCGATGCCCCGTGCCCCCTCGACGCAGACGCCGCATGATTCCGGCTGTCGACGCACACCAGCATTTCTGGTCGCTGTCCCGAGGCGACTATGGCTGGCTCACTCCGGATTCCGGCAGCATCTATCGTGACTTCGGACCGAAGGATCTCGTACCACTCCTGGAGGCTGCCGGGATCGATCGCACGGTGCTCGTGCAAGCCGCACCGACCGAAGCGGAGACCCTTTACCTTCTTGATATCGCGGCCGCGATGCCGTGCGTCGCCGCTGTCGTCGGCTGGGTGGATCTGGCGGCACGCAATGCTCCGGACCGATTGGCGGCACTCGCCGCAAACACGCGCTTGCGGGGCGTACGTCCGATGCTGCAGGATCTTCCCGATCCGGAATGGGTTCTCGGAGACGAGTTGCGGCCCGCCTTGGCGGCAATGGCGGAACTCGGTCTGCGCTTCGACGCATTGGTCAAACCGCAGCATCTGCGCCCGCTCCTGATATTTCTCGACCAGAACCCCGACCTCGCGGTCGTGATCGATCACGGCGCCAAGCCTGCGATTCGATCTGGAATGCTGAACACCTGGGCCCGAGACATGCGGGAGATCGCGCGCGAGACCTCGGTGTCCTGCAAGCTCTCCGGCCTGGTTACCGAGGCGAAGGTGGATTGGCAAATGGGGGACCTAGATTATTGCATCTCGCATCTGCTCGACTGCTTCGGTCCCGACCGGCTCATGTGGGGCAGCGATTGGCCCGTCGTCGAACTCGCGGGGGGTTATCGCCGGTGGCACGAGGCAGCCCATGCGTGTCTGTCCACGCTCCCCACCGCAGAGCGCGAACGGATCTTCGGCGGGAATGCGTCGCGCTTTTACGGCTTCGCGCCAGACGAAGGGCTGTAAACGTCATAGCAGGTGCGCGCTGTTGTGCCGCGCCGAATTGTCCCGGAAATGGCCGGTTGTGGCCGCACTCGGTCCAATCGTCGACGGTCCGCGTGCGACCCGAAGCGTCGCCCGTCTTGCGCGAAGGTCGACGTTGACGCGCAGGTTGCCCGCACTAATTGTCAGGACGGATTGGCTCAACGATGCAGACGCAGGTCGGTCCGGGATGATGGGTCGCTGCATTCGAAGGTTGCGATTTTCGTAGTGTTCCGTCGCGCCGCGGCGCAGGGTCGGGCGTGTACCGCAGGGCTGCCCTACGACGCCCGGAATGCCACGGTGACGCGCAGGCCCCTGCCGCCCGGGCCTTCGCCGAGCGCGACTTGCGCGCCGTGGAGCGTCGCGATGCGCTCGACGATCGACAGTCCCAGGCCGCTGCCGCTCGGCTCGGTGCCGACGATGCGGTAAAAGCGCTCGCCGACCCGCGCGCGCTCCTCGGGCGGGATGCCGGGGCCCTGGTCGGTGACCGAAACCGACGCGCCATGCGTCTCGACCCA
>JAJXTF010000051.1 GCA_021784125.1 Pseudomonadota bacterium
CAGCCGCCGCCGCGGACGTGTCCGCCTTGCGGGGCAGACCCGGGATCTCGATGCCGCCGCTCCAGAACGCAGCGACGAATCCGGCCAGCAGGATCGCGGTCACCCAGCGCGTCGCGGGTATCGCCTCGCTCGGAGGGCCGGCCTTGTAGCCGGTGACCATCGCTTTCGCGAGGTTCTCGCGATGCAGGACGCTGCTCACCACGACGCCGGCAATGTGCGCGATCACGACCGTGAGGAACAGGTTGCCCGCGACCTCATGGACGCCGTTGATCCACTTGCCGACCAGGTGGCCGTAGCGCGCGTAGCCGGTGCCGGTGGTGACGATGCCCAGCGTGAGGATCGCGTAGATCGCCCAGCTTCCCGCGGGATTGTGTCCGACGTAATGGCGCGGATTGCGCGCCAGCAGCGACCCGAGGTACTCGCGAACGGCCCGCGGCCCGTAGCTGAACGACGACAATCGCGCATGACGCGTGCCGATGATCGCCCATGCCAGCCGGAAGACGATGAGGACCGCGACCGTGTAGCCGAACGTGACGTGGACGTAACGCAGTCGATCGTAGCCCGAGGTCAGGTAGGCGCCGGCGAAGGCGATCGCCAGCAGCCAGTGGAACACGCGGACCGGCAGGTCCCAGACGAGAATCCGGATCTTTTCCATGCGCTGCCTTGCTCTAACGTGGGATGCGGGCCGCGGGTCCGCTGAAATCGCCGGCGGCGGCGTCGCGGTCGCGCCCGGTGCGGAGCACGGCGATCGCCGGCGCGAAGCTCCCGATGGGTTTCGCGGGGTCCCGCCAGTGCATCGATGCTTTCGTCGGTGGGTGCACGAAAGCGAGATTGGGGCCCGATCCTTACCGGATCCTTAATTGGCGCAGTCGCAAGCCGTCAGCCGATCACCCCCACGGGCAGCGCTGCGCCGTGCATGGCGCGCGCATCCTCCGACGCGAGGAAGAGGATCACGCTGGCGAGATCGCGCGGCGCGACCCAGGTCGATCGATCCGCGCGGGGCATCGCCTTGCGGTTGTCCGGGGTGTCGATGATCGTCGGGAGGACGCAGTTGGCGTGAATGCCCCGGTCGTGCAGCTCGGCCTCCATCGCTTCGGTGAGCCGGATCACTGCGCTCTTGGCTGCGCTGTACGCGCCCATCCGCGCGCCACCGCGCTGCGCCGCGAATGCCGCAACGTTGACGATGCGTCCGCCATTGCCGGCGAGCATGCGCGGCACGACGGCATGCGCGGCATTGACCAGGCTGCGGACGTTGACGTCGAAGGCGAAGGCCAGGGTCTCGTCGGAGAGCTCGTGCACCGCCTCGCCCATCCGGAAACCTCCGGCGATGTTGCACAGCACGTCGATCCTGCCGTAGCGCCCGACCGTGGTCGCGACGGCACGATCGACCTCGTCGCGATCCAGGAGATCGGCGCCGAGCAGCAGGTGCTGCGCAGTCTGTGGGCCGAAGGCATCGGCGAGCTGCGCAGGGTTGCGGGCAATCAGCGCGAGATTCGCGCCGGTTGCGGCGAATGCCGCCGCGACTGCACGGCCGAGGTTTCCTGCCGCCCCGGTCACGACGACGGTTCGATCGCGGAAATCCATGTCGCACTGCCTCCCGTTGCGCGCGTCGGGGAACGATACTACCGCGTGTGCGACGGGTCCCGCCGGTTGCATGCGATGTCCCGGCATGCGAGGCTCTCCGGCGTGAAGCTCTTCCTCTGCGGTGACGTGATGACGGGACGGGGGATCGACCAGATCCTCCCGCACCCCGGAAGCGCGCAGCTTCACGAGCCGTACATGCGCTCGGCGCAGGGCTACGTCGACCTCGCCGAGGCGGCGTCGGGGCCGGTCCGGCGTCCCGTCACCTTCGAGTACATCTGGGGCGATGCCCTCGGGGTGCTGGCGAGCGAGCGCCCGGATGCGAGGATCGTGAACCTCGAGACCGCGATCACGTCGGCCGACGACGCGTGGCCCGGCAAGTCCATCCACTACCGGATGCATCCGGCGAACGCCGCCTGCCTGTCGGCAGCGCGCATCGATTGCTGCGTGCTCGCCAACAATCACGTGCTCGACTGGGGCTACGACGGACTCGCGTCGACGCTCGCCAGCCTGCGGGACGCCGGCGTGCGCACGGCCGGTGCCGGATCGACGCAGGCGCTGACGCAGGCCTCGCAGCGCTTCGGGACCCGGATCGTCGTCGAGGGCGACGGCGACGATGATCGTCGACTGGTCGCCCGGTGGCGTTGACCGGCGCCCCGGCGACCGCTTCGGAGGCTGACGCAGCGCCGGGCCGGGTTGACGTGAGTCAAACCCGGCAGCTGTGCCGCGGGGGAGGATAGCGAGCCGCTGACCAAACAGGAACCGGGTCGATGCGAACCTCGATCATCCACAAGACGGCTTCCGATCTGCAGGTTGCGCCGAATCTCGCCGACTACGATGCCGAGCGCCGGGGCTTTTCGTGGGAGGCGGCCGGCGCCGAGCTCGGCCTGCGCGCGCAGCGCCCGGTCAACATCGCAGCGCTCGCGGTCGATCGTCATCTCGGCACGCCCGTGGCCGACCGGATCGCGCTGCGCTTCATCGCCCGCGACGAACGGCGGCGCAACATCAGCTACGCCGAGCTTGCCCTGCTGTCCAGCAGGTTCGCGGGTGTGTTGCGCAGCCTCGGCGTGGGCAAGGGGGAGCGCGTCTTCCTGCTCTCGGGGCGCATCCCCGAGCTCTACGTCGCGGCGCTGGGCGCACTCAAGAACGGCAGCGTCGTCGCACCGCTGTTCTCGGCTTTCGGCCCCGAGCCGATCCGGACCCGCCTCGCGCTGGGCGAGGCCCGCGTCCTGGTCACGACCGAGTCGCTCTACCGGCGCAAGGTCGCGGGCATTGCGGCCGAGCTGCCGCGGCTTGCCCACACCCTGCTCGTCGGGGACGACGGTGGACCGACCGATGTCCCCGGCACGCGGGATCTCGCGACGCTGATGAGCGCAGCGGCAGACCGTTTCGACGTCGAGCGCACTTCCGCCAACGACATGGCGCTGCTGCATTTCACCAGCGGCACGACCGGGACACCCAAGGGCGCGATCCACGTGCACGGCGCAGCGGTCGCGCATTACGCCACGGGGCGCTATGCACTCGACCTGCACCCCGACGACGTCTTCTGGTGCACGGCCGACCCGGGCTGGGTGACCGGCACGTCCTACGGCATCGTCGCGCCGCTGCTGCATGGCGTCACGAGCATCGTCGACGAGGCCGATTTCGACGCCGAGCGCTGGTACCGTCTGCTGGACCAGCACGCGGTCAGCGTCTGGTACACCGCGCCCACCGCGGTGCGCATGCTGATGAAAGCCGGCGCCGGACTGGCGCGCGCGCATCGGCTGCCTGCATTGCGCTTCATCGCGAGCGTCGGCGAGCCGCTCAATCCCGAGGCGGTGTGGTGGGGCGAGGAGGCGTTCGGGCTGCCGATTCACGACAACTGGTGGCAGACCGAGACCGGCGGCATCATGATCGCGAACACGGCCGCAATGGACATCAAGCCGGGATCGATGGGCAAGCCGCTGCCGGGGATCGATGCCTGCGTCGTCGCGCGCCGCGACGACGGGAGCTGCGAGGAGATCGCCGCGCCCGGCGTGCAGGGGGAGCTTGCCTTGCGCAAGGGCTGGCCGTCGATGTTCCGCGGCTATCTGAACCAGGACGAACGCTACCGGAAGTGCTTCTGCGGCGATCTGTACCTGACCGGCGATCTCGTCAGCCGCGATGCCGACGGTTACTACTGGTTCGTCGGGCGCGCAGACGACGTGATCAAGTCGTCCGGGCACCTGATCGGGCCCTTCGAGGTCGAGAGCGCATTGATGGAGCATCCGGCAGTCGCCGAGGCGGGCGTCATCGGCAAGCCCGATCCGGTCGTCGGGGAGACGGTGAAGGCCTTCGTGTCGCTGAAGGCCGGCTACGTGGCCGGCGAGGCGTTGCGGATGGAGCTGCTGGGTCACGCACGCAAGCGGCTCGGCGCGGCGGTGGCGCCCAAGGAAATCGCTTTCCTGCCCGCGCTGCCGCGCACGCGCAGCGGCAAGATCATGCGGCGGCTGCTGAAGGCCCGCGAGATGGGCCTGCCCGAAGGCGACACGTCGACGCTCGAGGCCGGCGCATGAGCCGGGCCCCCGCACCGGTCACGCTGCCGCGCGAGCGCGCGCTCGCGCTGCTCACCGACATGCTGCGCATCCGCCGCTTCGAGGAGCGCTGCGCGGATCTCTACGGGCAGCAGAAGATTCGCGGCTTCCTGCACCTGTACATCGGCGAGGAGGCGGTCGCCGTGGGCGCCGTGCGTGCACTCGCGGCCGACGACGCGATCGTCGCGACGTATCGCGAGCACGGCCATGCGCTGGTGCGCGGCATTTCCGCGAACGCGATCATGGCCGAGATGTACGGCAAGCGCGAAGGATGCTGTCGCGGGCGCGGCGGGTCGATGCACCTGTTCGACGCGGCGACGGGCTTCTACGGCGGCAATGCGATCGTCGGCGGCGGGCTGCCGATCGCGGTGGGCCTCGCACTCGCCGACCGCATGCAGGACCGCTCGCGCGTGACCGCCGTGTTCTTCGGCGAGGGTGCGATCGCCGAAGGCGCGTTCCACGAATCGATGAACCTCGCTGCGCTGTGGCGCCTTCCTGTCGCCTTCTTCTGCGAGAACAACCTCTACGCAATGGGAACCGCGCTCGCGCGCTCCGAGTCGCAGACGGACCTCTGCGTGAAGGCCGCAGCGTTCGGCATGCCGGCCGTCCGGGTCGACGGCATGGACGTGATCGCCGTGCACGAGGCGGCGCGCGAAGCGGTCGCGCGGGTGCGCGAGGGCGGCCCGTGCTTCGTCGAGTTCCAGACCTACCGCTATCGGGCGCATTCGATGTTCGATCCCGACCTCTATCGCGACAATGCCGAGGTCGAGACGTGGAAGGCGCGCGGCCCGATCCACAACCTGTCGAATCGCCTGAAGGCCGACGGGCTGCTCACCGAGGACGAGTTCCTCGCGATCGACGCCGACGCCGCGAAAGAGGTCGAGGCGGCGGTTGCGTTCGCCGAGGCCGGAAGCCTCGAGCCGGTCGACGACCTAGCGCTCGACGTCGTCGCGGGGGCGGCGCGATGAGGATCAGCTACCGCGAGGCGATGCGCACGGCGCTGCACGATGCGCTGGCCTCCGATCCGCGCGTGTTCCTGATGGGCGAGGACGTCGGCAAGTACGGCGGCTCCTACGCGGTCAGCAAGGGATTCCTCGCGGAATTCGGGCCGGAGCGCATCCGCGACACGCCGCTGTCCGAGCTTGCCTTCGTCGGCGCGGGCGTCGGCGCCGCGCTGGGCGGGCTGCGACCGATCGTCGAGGTGATGACCGTCAATTTCAGCCTGCTGGCGCTGGACCAGATCGTCAATGCCGCGGCGCTCTACCGGCACATGTCGGCCGGGCAGTTCCACGTGCCGCTGGTGATCAGGATGGCGACCGGCGCGGGCCGCCAGCTGGCCGCGCAGCACTCGCACAGCCTCGAGAACTGGTATGCGCACGTTCCGGGTCTCACCGTCGTGGCGCCCGCGACGATCGACGACGCCCGCGGCATGCTCGCCGCCGCGCTCGCTGATCCGGACCCGGTGATCGTCTTCGAGCATGCGCTGCTCTACAACAGCGAAGGTGAGCTTAGCGACGCGTGGCGTGCTTGCGACCTCACCTCGGCGCAGATCCTGCGCCAGGGGCGCGACGTCACGCTGATCGCCTGGGGCGGCACCGTCGCCAAGTCCCTGGAGGCCGCCGCGGCGCTTGCTGCCGAAGGCATCGACGCCGAGGTCGTCGACCTGCGCGTGCTGCGGCCCCTCGACGACGCGACGTACATCGCTTCGGTCCGCCGCACGCGCCGTGCCGTCGTCGTCGACGAGGGCTGGCGCTCCGGCAGCCTCGCGGCCGAGGTGATGGCGCGGATCATGGAGCAGGCGCTCTACGACCTCGATGCGCCCGTCGCACGCGTGTGCAGCGAGGAGGTCCCGATCCCGTATGCGAAGCACCTGGAGGATGCCGCGTTGCCGCAGCCGGCGAAAGTCGTCGCTGCGGTGCGCCGGCTCCTGGGAAAGGGCTGAAGACGCCATGTTCGAGTTCAGGCTGCCCTCGCTCGGTGCCGAGATGGACGAAGGCACGCTGCTGGAGTGGAAGGTCAAGCCCGGCGACGTCGTGCACAAGGGCGACGTCGTCGCCGTCGTCGACACCAGCAAGTCGGCGATCGACGTCGAGATCTGGACCGAAGGCACGATCCACGAGCTCGTGCTCGAGCCGAATCGCAAGGTCCCGGTCGGCACCGTGATGGCGAGGTTGCTCGAGCCCGGTGAGAGCGTCGAGCACGCGGAAGCCGAAATGCGCGCCTTGCCCGCGGGCGCGGTGTCCGCAGGCGCTCACGCCGCGGTCGCTTCCGTCGGCGACGCTCCCGCCGCCGCCGCTCCTGCTGCGGCTCCGCGGGCCGGCACTGCCGCTGCCGCGGCGCCATCGCGGCAGCGCGTGTCGCCCGCGGCGAGGCTGCGGGCGCAGGCGCTCGGGCTCGAGCTGACGGGCGTGACCGGCACCGGACCCGAGGGAGCCGTCACCCTCGACGACGTCGAGAAGGCGGCCGCCGCAATGCGCCCCGCCGATCGCGCGGCTGCCGCGGCTGCCGTTGCGACCACGCCGGCCGCTGCGGTGGCGCCCGCGGTCGCCGGGCGGGCGCTCGCGATGCGCAGCGCGATCGCCGCCGCGATGGCGCGGTCCAAGCGCGACATCCCGCATTACTACCTGGCAGCCGACATTCCGCTCGTGCATCTGCAGCGCTGGCTCGCTGCCCGCAATGCGGATCGGCCGCTGACCGGCCGCGTGCTGATGGCGGTGCCGCTGCTGAAAGCCGTCGCGCTTGCGTTGCGGCGCTTCCCGGAGCTCAACGGCCACCACGTCGGCGATGCTTTCGTTCCCGCCGAGAGCATTCACGTCGGCGTCGCCATCTCTCTGCGCCAGGGAGGCCTCATCGCGCCGGCGATCCACGACGTCGATGCGCTGCCGATCGACGAGCTGATGCGCCGGCTCGCCGATCTCGTCGCGCGCGCCCGCGCGCTGACGCTGCGCAGCTCCGAGATGACGGATGCGACGATCACCGTCACCAATCTCGGCGAGCAGGGCGTCGAGCTGGTGCAGGGGATCATCTATCCGCCCCAGGTCGCGTTGGTCGGATTCGGCCGGGTGACCGAGCGTCCATGGATCGAAGACGGAAAAGTGAGCGTCGCGCCGGTGGTCACCGCGAGCCTGGCCGCCGACCATCGGGCGAGCGACGGCCATCGCGGAGCGCTGTTCCTGAACGAGCTCGCGCGGCTGCTCCAGCAGCCCGGCCAGCTCGACGCGGGCGCCACGTGAACGCGACCGCGCGGCGCCCGGCTGCGCCGCGCTGCAAGGCGGGGCGAGGACGATGGGGATGACGATGGGAACGACGACCGAAGCGGACGATCCGACGTTGCGCCAGGCGATCCTCGAGACGCTGCAGCGCATCGCGCCCGAAGTCTCCCCGCGGGAGATCTCGCCTTCCCGGCCGCTGCGCGACCAGGTCGATCTCGATTCGATGGACTGGCTGAATTTCCTGCTGGGGCTCCACGCGCGGCTGGGCGTGGACATCCCCGAGTCCGACTACCGGAAGCTCGTGACCCTCGACGACCTCCTTCGCTACGTCAGCGCGAAGCGCCGGGGCTGACCCTCGCGTCGGGTTGCGCAGGGGCGGGCCCGAGGTGACTAGCTGCGCATGGGCGCTGCGATTGAGCAGGATGACTTCGTGGTCGTCACCGCCGACGATCAGCAGCGCCGGTGCTCGCGCCGAAATACCCGAGCGGCAGCGCCGCGCCGGCGCCGAGTCAGCGGTATTCGACCAGTTCCGACAGCGGCAGGCGCTGCCGGGCAGGAGGCTCGTGCTCGCGATAGCCGAGCGCAACGACCAGCGCGACGACATCGGCGCGGCTGGTGATCCCCAGTGCATCGAGCACCGCGCTCGCCGAGAAACCGCCGATCGGGCAGCTGTCGACGCCGATCACTGCGGCGGCGGTCATGATGTTCGTCGCCGCGATGTGGCACTGCGCGATGCTCCACGCCGTCAGGTCGTTGTGCTGCGCGAAATGGCGGTAGAAATCGAGCAGTTCCGCGAAGCCGGCCGCGTCCGGGGCCTCGCGGCGCAGCATCCTCGCGACGTAGTCGCTGTCGGGAGCCAGCTCCTGCTCGCGGGCGAGGACGACGATCACCGCGCTGGCCGAGCCGACCTGGGCCTGGCCCATGCAGGCTTCCCGCAGCGCCTCCTTGCAGGCGGGATCCTGGACGACGACGAAGCGCCAGTGTTCGAGGCCGAGCGACGACGGCGACAGCCGGCCCGCTTCGAGCACGTACTCGATGTCCTCCTGCGCGACGCGCCGCCCGGGCTGGAACGCCCGGCAGGCGTGGCGGAAATGCAGCGCCTGCAGGAAATGCTCGCGCAGCTTCGCCGGGTCGTGGTCGTCCATCATCCGCACGCCCCTCAGAGCGACGGCGTGCCCTCGTGCGCGTAGGTCTTCTCGCGCTTCTGCTGGCAGGGCCGGCAGCGCTTCGCCGTCGGGTACGCGCGCAGGCGCTCGTAACCGATGCTCTCGCCACAGTCGATGCAGACTCCGTAGTTGCCGGCGGCGATGCGGAGCTTCGCCGCGTCGATGTCCCGCAACTCCCGGACGTGGCGGTCGATGATCGCGAGGTTCAGGTCCGCCAGCGCGTCACCGACCGATTGGTCGCCGACGTCCGGAGGGACCCGGCCGATGAGCTCGATGTACTGCTGGTTCTCGCTGTGCTCCAGCTCGTCGCGGACTTCCTCCAGCAGGGATTGGTGGCGCCGGTCGAGCTGAGCGGCGAGTTCGGCCACGTGGGCTCTGGAAAGTGTCATTGCGATGATTCTCCGTACGCAGGTCCGCGAGGATGGCTGGATTGTAGGCCGGCCGAAACCTGCGCGTTTGACCTGGCGCAAGCGTCGGTGATTCGGAGCGCTGCCCCCCGTCAAGTCTCCGCGGGAAGCCGCATTCCGGCGAGCAGGTCCTGCGCCAGGTACTGCTGGCGGTAGCTCTCGAAAGGCAGGGAATCCGACGCCTCGATTTCCCGCTGCGCCGCCAGCGACTCGTCCGCCATGCGGCGATAGCGCGCTTCCTGCTCGGCCGACCAGGGAAGCGCGAGCATCTCGCCGCGCTTCTGCAGCGATCGGGCGAGCGCGAAATCGAAATACGATTTTCCGAAATCCTGTTCGATCTCGCGCAGCACCCGCGCCGACGGCGTCGTCGCCGGATCTTCCAGCGCGATGCGTGCTGCGGCGAGCGCATCGGCATGGGCGGTCCCGCCGACGGCAGCGTCGAGTGCCGCCGCGAACGGCTCGCAGCCGTCGATGACCTCGGCGCCCCAGTCGGCCAGCGTGCGCTCGCGGCCGTGCTGCGCGAGGCGCAGGCCCGGTTCACGGCCGCGTTCGGCGACGCGATACTGGTTGCCGCCGATCTCGGAAATCTCCTCCGGCGTGTCGGGGGGGCTCTCGGAGAGCAGGCAATGCAGCAGGAACGCGTCGAGGAAGCGCATCGTCTGCGCGCCGACGCCGACGGCCGCGTAGGGGTCGACGTCGAGGCTGCGCACCTCGACGTACTCGACGCCCCGATCGGTCAGCGCGTGCAGCGGGCGTTCGCCGCGGCGGATCGGGCGCTTCGGGCGGATCGTTCCGTAGAACTCGTTCTCGATCTGCAGCAGGGTGGTCGCGAGTTGCAGGTAGTCGTCGCCGTCGCGCAAGCCGATCGCCTCGTACGGGGGATAGGGCTCGGTCATCGCGCGCTGCAGCGAACGCGCGTAGCTCGCGAGACCGTTGAAGCTGACCTGGAGCGAGGCTTGCGCATCGCTCTGGTAGCCGAGCGGGCCCATGCGCAGCGACGTCGCGTGCGGAAGGAACACCGTGTGCGACCCCAGATCCCGCAGCCCGTGCCTGCGCCCTTCGACGAAGCAGCGGCACGCAGCGGGCGAGGCGCCGAACAGGTAGAGCGGCAGCCAGGACCAGCGCCGGAAATTGCGGATCAGCGCGAAATACGCGCGGGTGCGGAATTCCTTCGATTCGCCGCGGTCGGCGTCGGCCTGCTGCAGGGCATTCCACGCCGCGTCGGGCAGCGAGAAATTGTAGTGGACGCCCGAGATCGTCTGCATCCTCCGGCCATAGCGATGCGACAGGCCGTTTCGGTACACGGTCTTGATCCTGCCCAGGTTCGAGCTGCCGTAGCGCCCGAGCGGAATGGCGTCATCCTCGGGAAGCAGGCAGGGCATGCTGGAGGACCACATCGCCTCGTCCCCGAGGTGGCGGTAGACGAACTGGTGGATCTCGGTGAGCTCCCCGACACAGGCATCGGCGCGCGCGTGCACGCCGGTGATGAGCTCGAGCTGGGACTCGCTGAAATCGGTGGTGATGCGCGCGTGCGTGAGCGCCGATCCCAGCGCCGGCGGATGCGCGCTGGTCGCCAGCGTGCCGTCGGGGCGGATGCGCAGGCTCTCCTTCTCGACGCCGCGCCGCAGGCTCTTCAGCACGGGCGTCGAAAGCGCGCTCAGTCGTTGCTGCGCGTTGGACAAGGGGACCTCCTTCGGATCTGCGGATGGATCGGGATGGGCCGGCTCGAGAGGCCCCGCGCGCCGCGGGCCGCGCTGCTCGCGATCGACCGGGCGGCGGCGACCGGGTGGCGGCGACGGTGCGGGAACGACGGGAGCGGCCCGGTCGTTCCCGGCATTATGCCTGTCGCTGCCTCGGGCCCTCGGGCGGAATGCGCGTGTCGTGAGCCGATGCTTCGTAATGCGCGATGCACTCGGCCTCGCGGCCACGCACGACGCGCTGCCCGCGCAGGGCGCCGCGCTGCTCGGTGACGACGGTGCGCTGGCGCTCCGCGTGGTCGTCGTCGTGGAAATAAAGCACGACCCAGTCGCGGGTGCGGCCGAGCTCGTGCGCTCGCGCGGTGTTCGAGTGCAGCGCCGTGAAATGCCACGGATCGCGGCGCGTGTGCAGCACCGGCAGCCAGGACTCGTTGCCCGGGTTGAAGCGGCGCGGCGCGATCGTCGGCAGCTCGCCTGCGCGCGCCCTGGCGAGGTATTCGCGGTCGACGTCGAGCAACACGGCGACCGAAGGTTCCGTCGCCGGGCCCGGGTCCGCTCGACGGCCGAGCGCTGCGCGATCGAGGATCTCCGCCAGGGCCGCGCGAATCGCCGCGCCGCGCCGCCGGCCGATGCCGGGGACCTGCTCGAGCCGCCCCTCGTGCGCCGCGACCTCGAGCGCCTCGAGCGTCTCGACCCCCAGCGCGTCGTGGATGCGCTGCGCCATCGCGGGCCCGATGCCCGGAATCGTCCGGAACAGCTGCTCGGGGTCGAGGCTCCCGCGCAGGCGGTCGAGCTGCGACCAGCGACCGCGTTCGAGCATCTCCGCAATCGCCGCCGCGATCCCGGCCCCGATGCCCGGCAGCGCGTCGAGGCCGGCGCGACCGTGGTCCGCGTACAGGGCGCGCAGGCTTCCGTCGAAGCGCAGTACCGTGTCGGCGGCCTTGCGGTACGCGCCGACGCGGAAAGGATTCGCGCCCTGGGCATGCAGCAGCTCTGCGGCTTCGCGCAGCCACTGCGCGACGCGCAGGTTGTCGGAATCGGGCGGGTTCTTGCGCGGCCGGTCGTCGGTCATGACGCGATGCGGCAGGGGACCTCGAGGACCGAACCGACGACGGCATTCGGGCGGTAATTCGTGAGGCCCTTGAGGCCGCTTCGCCACGCCTCGACGTACAGATCGCGGAAATCGGCAAACGGATAGTCCGCCGGAACGTTGACCGTCTTGCTGATGGCGGTGTCGATGTACGGCTGCACGGCGGTGCTCATCCGCATGTGGTCGAGCGCGCCGATGTCGAGTGCCGTGACGAAATGCGGCGGCAGCTGCGCCGGGTCGTCGCCGATTCCGTACATCTCGCGGTACACGCGGAAGGCGTGGTCCTCGACCCGGTATGCGCGCTGCGTGCCCTCGGGCATGCGCTTCCTGCGCGTGTAGATCCAGGCGTAGGCGGGCTCGATGCCGTTCGACGCGTTGTCGGCGAAGGCGAGCGAGATCGTGCCGGTCGGTGCGATCGCCAGCAGGTGGCTGTTGCGCAGGCCGTGGCGGGCAATGTCCGCCTTGATGTCGTCGGGCAGGCGCGAAGCAAAGCGCGGCGGCGCCAGGTATTGCCGCGCATCGGACAGCGGGAACGCACCTCGCTCCTGCGCGAGCGCCACCGATGCACGGTACGAGGCATCGCGCAGCTCGCGCGCCACGCGCCGGCGGATGTCGTCGGCATCGCGCTCGCCGCGGCTCGCATACTTTTCGAGCAGGACCGCTTCGGCGATGGTCTGTAGCGCGAGCACGATCGTGGTGACCAAGGTTTGCTGTCGTCGATGCTGTCTGCATCATATACGCGGGGGTGCGGCAGCGAGCTGCCCTGCTGCGATGGCCACGGCGGCGTCGCGACCGGGCGCGGTCCGCCGCCACGTTCGGCGGGTTGCGTGGGTTGACGTACGTCAAAACCCCCTGGCGGGTGCGGCGCCACAATCGTCGGGACTCGTCGGATGCGTCGGACCGCGCCTGGCAGGCTTTCCGGCGGGCATCGCAACCACGATGGAGAAGATCATGGCAAACCTCACCCGATTCGATCCCTTCGGCGACATCGCGACGCTGGGACCCTTCCGCGAGATGGAGGATTTCCTCCGGATGCCGCGCCTTCGCGGCTGGAGCCGCGACCTCCCCGCCGCGCCCGAGATCAGGATCGACGTCTCGGAGGACGACAAGACCTATCACGTGAAGGCCGAGATCCCCGGCGTGAAGAAAGAGGACATCCACGTCGCAGTCGACGGGAATCAGGTGTCGATCAGCGCCGAGGTCCGCAAGGAAGAGGAGGAGAAGAGGGGCAAGATGGTCCTGCGCAGCGAGCGCTACTACGGCAAGCAGGAGCGCCGCTTCACGCTGATGCACGACGTCGACGAGGGCAAGTCCGAGGCCAAGTACCAGGATGGAATCCTGGATCTCGTCCTGCCCAAGAAGAATGGGTCGGTGTCGAAGCAGTTGACGGTCAAGTAGGGCACGTCGGCATCGAAGCAGACGCGGGCCGGAAGAATCCGTGGCTTCCGCGGGCCCCCGGGTTCGCGGGATCGAGGGTAACGAGCGATGGAATCCACATGACAAGACCGAAGCTGTCCCCCAAGGCCCCGTTCCCGTCTGCTGCGGGCATGCGCCCGGGCCAACGCGTATTCGACGCGAAGCAGCACGACCCGTACCAGGCCGCGGGCAAGTACGCCGAGCCCACGGTGTGCCCGGATTGCCGCGCGATCTTCCATGCCGGACACTGGCAATGGGGCGATGCCCCCCAAGGGGCGCAGCAGACGCGGTGCCCCGCATGCCGGCGCATCCACGACAAGCTGCCCGCCGGCTGGCTGACGCTCGGCGGCGCGCAGTTCAACGCGCATCGTGCCGACGTGCTCGCGCATCTGCACAAGGTGGCAGCCCGCGAACGCGAGGAGCATCCGCTCAATCGTGTGATGGCGATCGAGGAAGGACCCGACGAGGTCGTCGTCACCACCACCGACGTCCATACGCCGCAGCGCATCGCCGAGGCGCTCAAGCGCCAGCATCACGGCGATTTCGACATCCGATACGGCCTCGACGAATACTCGGTGCGCGTGCACTGGCGCGCCTGATCTCGCGCCACTGACCGGAGGGATGGGCCGGAAGGGCGGAAGGAAGCTGCTGCGGGCGTCAAGCGCCGCGCCCCCGCGGCGCAGGCACTGCTGCATACTCGCCGCATCGCAATTCCTGCGGCGAGTTCCCCATGGACGTGACCGTACTCGGCAGCGGCGTGATCGGCGTGTCCACCGCCTACCACCTCGCGAAAGCCGGGCATCGGGTGACGGTGGTCGACCGGCAACCCGGCGCGGCGCTCGAGACGAGCTTCGGCAACGCGGGCGAGGTGTCGGCCGGGCTGGCGGCGCCCTGGGCAGGTCCCGGCATTCCGCTGAAAGCGCTCAAGTGGGCGTTCATGCGTCATGCCCCCCTGGTGATCTGGCCGCGGCCCGATCCCGCGATGTGGCGCTGGGGCCTGCAGATGCTGCGCAACTGCACGGAAGCCCGCTACGAGCGCAACAAGACGCGGATGCTGCGGCTCGCCGAGTACAGCCGCGATCGGCTGCGCGCCCTGCGTGAGGAGACCGGCATCCGCTACAGCGAGCGCAGCCTGGGCACGCTGCAGCTGTTCCGCGCGCAGAAGGACTTCGACGGCACGGGTCGGGACACCGCGGTCCTCGATCGCCACGGCGTGCCCTACGAGCTGCTCGACCGCGACGGCTGCATTCGCGTCGAGCCCGCGCTCGCGCGCGTGCGGGACAAGTTCGTCGGCGGCCTGCGCCTCACCGACGACGAGACCGGCGATTGCCACCAGTTCGCGACGGCGCTGGCGCGCATCGCGCAGGGAATGGGCGTCGACTTCCGCTTTGGCGTCGACATCCGGCGCATCCTCCTCGAAGGCGACCGCATCGGCGGGATCGCGACCGACCAGGGCGAGCTTCGCGCGGATGCCTACGTCGTGGCGCTGGGCAGCTACTCGCCGCTGCTCCTCAAGCCGCTGCGAATCGACATTCCCGTGTACCCGGTCAAGGGCTACTCGATCACCATCCCGATCGAGGACGCATCGGGGGCCCCCGAGTCGACGATCATGGACGAGACCTTCAAGGTCGCCGTGACGCGACTCGATGATCGGATACGCGTCGGCGGAACGGCCGAACTCGCCGGCTACTCGCGCAGCCTGCGCCCGAGCCGTCGCGCGACGCTCGAGCACGTGGTCACCGACCTGTTTCCCGGAGGCGGCGACGTCGCGAAGGCGACGTTCTGGACCGGCCTGCGCCCGATGACGCCCGACGGCACGCCGGTGATCGGCCCCTGCCCCTATCCGAACCTGTTTCTCGCGACCGGGCACGGCACGCTCGGCTGGACGATGTCCGCCGGCACCGGACAGGTCCTCGCCGACATCGTGTCCGGGCACAAGCCCGCGATAGACCTCGCCGGGCTCAGCTACGCGCGCTACGCCGAAGACTGACCCGGCATGACGCGGGGCGCGGGCGTCGCCGCTAGGCAACGGTCGCGGTCCTGTGCAACAATGTTCGCAACTATTTGCATCAGGGTGACCGCGATGCTGGACCGTGACGGCTATCGCCCGAACGTCGCCATCGTCATCGCCAACGGCAGGAACCTGGTTTTCTGGGGCAAGAGGATCCGCGAGCATTCCTGGCAGTTTCCGCAAGGTGGCATCAATCCCGGCGAGGCGCCCG
>JAJXTF010000299.1 GCA_021784125.1 Pseudomonadota bacterium
GTGATCCAGCTTCGATTGTGCCGACCGGCGAGCACGGCCCCCTGGGGTCATGCCGCGATGCTGCTGGCGACACTGATGCTGGCCTTCTCCTTGTCCTTCGCCTTCGCTGCGCGGGCGCAGGCTCAGCCAGCGTGGCAACCCGGCACCGACGGCCTTGCGCCGCTCCCGGCGCTGACGGCGCGCGTCACCGATCTCACGCAGACGCTGACGCCGGCCGACCTGCAGTCCCTCGAGGCCAAGCTCGCCGACTGGGAGGGCAGGACCGGCAACCAGCTCGTCGTCGTGATCGTGCCCTCGACCCAGCCGGAGACCATCGAAAGCTATTCGATCCGGCTTGCCGATGCCTGGAAGATCGGGCACAAGGGCCAGGACAACGGAGCGATCTTCCTCGTTGCCAAGAACGACCGGAAGCTGCGCATCGAGGTCGGCTATGGCCTGGAGGGCGTGCTGACCGACGTGACTTCGCACCGGATCATCACCGAGACCGTGGCCCCGCTGTTCCAGCAGGGCAAGTTCGCCCAGGGCATCGACGCCGGCGTCGACCGGATCATCGAGGTCGTCGGCTCGGGCGCTCCACTGCCGGCGCAGCGTGCGCCGACGCGGTCGTCGAACGGCTTCGATTTCCAGACCCTGCTGATCCTGCTGTTCGTCGTCGTTCCGGTCATCGGCGGCATCCTGTCCCGCATCTTCGGACGCACGCTGGGGTCGACCGTGGGTGGGGGCGTGATCGGGTTCGGCGCCTGGGTCCTCGCCGGATCGATCGCGATCGCGGTCGGGGCAGGCGTCATCGCTTTCCTGGTCATGCTGCTGTTCGGTGCCGGCGGCGGCATCGGTCGGCGAGGCGGCATGTGGATTCCCACCGGCGGCTGGGGCGGGGGAGGTTTCGGCGGCGGGGGTTTCGGCGGAGGCGGGGGCTTTTCGGGCGGCGGCGGCGGTTTCGGCGGCGGCGGCTCGTCGGGGAGCTGGTAGCGCCATGGCCGTGTCCCACGTGAAACGCCTCTGGCGCCACCTCGTCACCGATCACCTGTCGCTGCGCCGCGCATTCCCGAGGGTCGCGCTCGAGCGCATCGAGCAGGCGATTGCCGCCGGCGAGCGTTCCCACCGCGGCCAGGTCTGCTTCGCCGTCGAAGGCTCGCTGCATCCGATGCACGTCCTGCGCAGGCTCACCCCGCGCGAGCGCGCGCTCGAAGTCTTCGGCCTGCTGCGCGTCTGGGACACCGAGGAGAATTCCGGGGTCCTGATCTACCTTCTGCTGGCCGACCGCGACGTCGAGATCGTCGCCGATCGCGGCATCGATCGCGCCGCCGGAGCCTCGGCCTGGCACGCCATCTCGACCCACATGGAATCGGCTTTCGCCCGTGGTGAATACGCCGAAGGTGCCGTCCGCGGAATCGACGAGGTGTCGAAGCTGCTGGCCCGGCATTTTCCACCCACGGGCGCGGGCCGGAACGAGCTCCCCGACAAGCCGGTCGTCCTCTGACCGCGGGTTTTCGCCCGCCCTCGGTCAGCCTCTCTCCCCGTTCAACTCAGTCTCCCTCGGTCCCGGCGGGCTTGTCGATGCCCACCAGGTGCAGGGAATCGAACTGCGCCTGATTCAGCCGGTGGCGCCACATCACGAGCAGCATCGTGCAGGTGACGAAGGTTCCGAACAGCATCACCGCCGAATCGATCGAGATGCCCACGCGCACCATCAGCGCGTAGATCCCGACCATCACCAGAATGCCGATGTTCTCGTTGAAGTTCTGCACGGCGATCGAGTGGCCGGCGCCCATCAGCACGTGCCCCCGATGCTGCAGCAGCGCGTTCATCGGCACGACGAAGAACCCGGCGCAAGCGCCGATCGCGATCATCAGGACGACCGCGAGCGGGACGTAGCTCACGAAGATCATCACCATCACGACCACGCCCATGATGGCGCCGAACGGAAGCACGTTGACCGAGCCGCGCAGCGTCACGAAATTCGCGGCGAGCACCGCGCCCAGCGCGACTCCGACGGCGACGACGCCCTGAAGCATCGACGCCTGGGACAGGTCGAGCGACAGCGCTCGGGCCGCCCAGTCGATGACGATGAACTGCAGCGTCGCGCCCGCACCCCAGAACAGCGTCGTCGTGGCGAGCGTGATCTGCCCCAGCCGGTCGCGCCACAGCAGCGAAACGCAGTGCGAGAACTCGCGGATCAGGTAGAGGGGATTCTTGCTGGGCACGCGGTGGTCGACGCCGGTGTCGGGAATGAAGGCGTTGATGACCGCGGCGATCAGGTAGAGGCACATGATGACCGCGATCGCCGCCTCGGGTGCCGTGTCGATCGGCAGCTCGAAGACCGGGAGGTCGAAGCCCAGCAGCAGCGTCGACACCCGCGGCGTGATCAGGGCCCCGCCGAGCAGGACGCCGAGGATTATCGAGCCGACGGTCGCGCCTTCGATCCAGCCGTTGGCGACGACCAGCTGCTGCGGCGGCAGAAGCTCGGTCAGGATGCCGTACTTGGCCGGTGAATACGCCGCCGCCCCCAGCCCGACGATCGCATATGCCAGCAGCGGGTGGACGTTGAGCAGCATGATTCCGCAGCCGACGATCTTGATCGCGTTGGTGATCAGCATCACGCGGCCCTTGGGCATCGAGTCCGCGAACGCCCCGACCAGCGGCGCGAGGATGACGTAGGACACGACGAAGCTCTGCTTGAGCGCAGGCGTCATCCATGGCGGTTCGTGCAGCTCGCGCAGCAGCGCGATCGCGGCGATCAGCAGTGCGTTGTCGGCGAGCGACGAGAAGAACTGCGCCGCGATGATGGTGTAGAAGCCGCGTTTCATGAGCTCGCTGGAGCCACGCCCGTTTCACGCGGCGATTCCGTCACGCGCCGCGCCGGTCGGTCGCGACGGGATTCGGAGGCGGCATCGGCGGCGGGTTGGCTTTGGATTGTTATAATGCGATCGATGCGCGGCCCGCGCTTTATACCATGATTGTGCAGGGCGCCCCAACGCCGCTGAACCGCTTCCGCCGCGGTCGTCCGCCTCGGTCGCGGATGCAGGCCACGACCCACCGCCCACCGCCACCACGCCGCCGATCCGCATGGCCCGCCCGCTCGTTGCGCACGTCGACCTCGCGGCGCTGGCATCCAACCTCGCCCGCGCCAGGGACCTGGCGCCCGGCGCCGTGGTGTTCGCCGTGGTCAAGGCCAACGCTTACGGACATGGGGTCGTCCGCGTCCTGCCGGCCCTTGCGGATGCCGACGGTCTCGCGCTGATCGAGCTCGATGCCGCGTTGCGCCTGCGCGCGGCCGGTTACCGCCGTCCGATCCTGCTGCTCGAGGGCTTTTTCGACCCGCGCGAGATCGACGAGATCGCCGCGCACTCGCTTGCCATCGTCGTCCACGATCTCGAGCAGTTGCAGATGCTCGAGCGCGCACGCCTTTCCAGGCCGATCGAGACCTGGGTCAAGGTCAACACCG
>JAJXTF010000300.1 GCA_021784125.1 Pseudomonadota bacterium
CGCCGCTTCGTAGAGCTTCTGCGCCGCCTGCATCTCGCCTTCGGCGTGGATCACCTTGGCGCGCCGCTCGCGCTCGGCCTCGGCCTGGCGCGCGATCGCGCGGATCATCGTCTCGTTGATGTCGACGTGTTTGATCTCGACGTTCGACACCTTGATCCCCCAGGACAGCGTCTGCGCATCGAGGGTCTGCTGGATGTCGATGTTGAGCTTCTCGCGCTGCGACAGCATCTCGTCGAGGTCGTGCTTGCCCAGCACCGAGCGCAGCGTCGTCTGCGCGAGCTGCGAGGTCGCCATCAGGAAGTTCTCGACCTCGATGATCGCCCTTTGCGGATCGACGACGCGGAAATAGACGACGGCGTTGACCTTCACCGAAACATTGTCGCGCGAGATGACGTCCTGGCTCGGGACGTCGAGCACGACGGTGCGCAATTCGATGCGCACCATCTGCTGGATCCCGGGGACGAGAACGACGAGCCCCGGCCCCTTGACCTTCCAGAACCGGCCCAGCTGAAACACGACCCCGCGCTGGTATTCGCGCAGGATGCGCAGCGACGAGGCTGCCAGCGCGACGACGATGACGAGCACCACGAGCGGACTGATCAATCCCATTTCATGCTCCTTCGACGGGTGCGACGCGCGGCAGCATGCCGTCCATCGCGACGACACGGATCTTCTGGCCGCGGGCGAGACGCGCCGCGGCGCGGACCTGCCAGGTCTCGCCGCGGATTGTCGCCCATCCGGTTGCGGCCTCTCCGGTGTCGTCGACCATCTCGCCTTCGGCACCGACGAGCGTCCGGACGCCGCTCACGATCGGCGCGCGGCGCGCCCGCAGCGCCAGACGCGCGACGACGATGACGAATGCCGCCGTCACCAGCGCGAGGACGACGATCAGCGACAGCGGCACGCCGAATCCGGGAACGTCGGTGTGGACCAGCATCGTCGCGCCCACGATGAACGCGACGATGCCCCCGGTTCCCAGCGATCCGTACGCGGGCACGAAAACCTCGGCGACCATGAACGCGATGCCCAGCGCCATCAGCGCGAGTCCGGCGTAGTTGACCGGGAGGAGGTGCAGCGCGTAGAGCCCGACCAGCAGCGACACCGCACCGGTGACGCCCGGAAACACGTACCCCGGATGTCCGAACTCGAAGATCAGTCCGTAGATGCCCACGAGCACCAGGATCATCGCGACGCCCGGATCGGTGATCGTGGCGAGCAGCGCGGATCGCCAATCGGGATCGACCACGACGACGGGCGCAGCCGCGAGCTGCAGCACCGCCTCACCCGCGGAAGTCGCGAGCCTGCGTCCGTCGAGCCGGCGCAGGAGGTCCGCCCGGTCGCTCGCGATAAGGTCGACGGCTTTCTGCGCAAGCGCTTCGTCCGCCGACAGGCTCGCCGCGTCGAATACGGCCTTGGCGCCCCATTCGGCGTTGCGTCCGCGCAGCTGCGCGAGGCTGCGGATGTAGGCGGCAGCATCCTCCATGGCCTTGCGTTCGTGGACATCGGTACCGGTCGGCGGGGCGCTCCCCCCGATCCCGATCGACACCGGCGACGCCGCGCCGAGGTTCGTTCCCGGGGCCATCGCGGCGACGTGACAGGCATAGAGGATGAAGGTGCCGGCGCTGGCGGCGCGTGCGCCCGGCGGGGCGACGAAGCCTGCGACGGGGACCGGCGAAGCGAGGATCGCCTGCACGATCTCGCGCATCGACGTGTCGAGCCCACCCGGCGTGTCGAGCTGCAGCACGACGAGCTGGGCGCGATCCCGGGCGGCCCGCGCCAGGCCGCGTTGCACGTACTCGGCGGTGGCCGGGCCGATGGCGCCATCGACGTGCAGCGCCAGCACCGGCGCCGGCGTGCCCAGGGCGGGCAACGCGGGCAGGAGCAGGAGCACCAGAAGCGAGAGCAGCCGCACGATGGCCTTCGCTGCGTTCGGCTGCGGCATTTGGGTGCCGGCGCTGCGCCGGACGGGACCCGTGCCGTGGCCATCGGTCATTATGCTCGCAGGGCGGCAGCGACCCCAAGCGCGGGGCCCCTAACCCCAGCCCTCTCTCGCACGCGGGCGAGGGTGCCGGGCGAGAGCGAGGCGGGCGAGGGGCAACCCTCAGCGCCGCGCCGGCAAAGGCTTCAGGCCCAGGCTCGGGCGCGGGCCGAACGCGGGCCGTGCACTGCCCGCGGCGGCGGCGATCTCGAGCGCCGTCGAGAGCGCGGTCTCCAGCTGGCGATCGTGTCCCGCCTGCGCATCCTGCGGGGCGTTGTCGACCTCGATGTCGGGATCGGTGCCGTAGTTCTCGACGCTCCAGCCGACGTCGCTGAACCAGAACGAGAACTCGGGTTGGGTGGTCTCGGTGCCGTCGACCAGCGGATGCCGCGGATTGATGCCGATGACGCCGCCCCAGGTCCGCGTTCCGACGAGCTTGCCGATCTTCATCAGCTTGAAGCAGTGCGAGAAGATGTCGCCGTCGGATCCGGCGTGCTCGTTGGTCAGTGCCACCACCGGGCCCGCGGGCGACTCGTTGGGATAGGGCTCGGGCTGTCCCCAGCGCGACAGGTCGTAGCCCAGACGCTTGCGCGCGACCTTCTCGAGCAGCAACTGCGACACGTGACCGCCGCGGTTGTAGCGCAGGTCGATGATCAGCGCGTCGCGATCGCATTCGCCGCTGAAATAGCGATGGAACTCGGCGAAGCCGGCCGACATCATGTCGGGCAGGTGCAGGTAGCCGACGCGGTTTCCCGAGCGCTCGTGCACGAAGCGGCGATTGCGCTCGACCCATTCGCGATAGCGCGCGGGGACCTCGTCGGAGAGCGTGGTCACCAGCACGCTGCGCGGCAGCGCGTCGGGTCCGGAGTCTTTCGCCGGCGCCAGCGTGAGCTCGACCCTGGCGCCCGCCTGGTTGACCAGCAGCGCCTGCGGTGGGCGTTCGCGCCCCACGGCCTGGCCGTTCACCGCGACGATGCGCTCGCCCACGCGCGCGCGCACGCCGATGGCGTTGAGCGGCGAATCGCTGCCCGGGTCCCAGGAATCGCCTTCGACGATGCGCGCGATCTCGTAGCCGTCGCCCTCGCCTGCGGGCCGAAGCTCGGCAGCGAGGTGGCCGAGGGCGACCGCGGGCGGGCGCCGGTAATCGCCGCCCATCTCGTAGGCGTGCGACGTGCCGAGCTCGCCCTGCATCTCCCAGATCAGGTCGGAGAGCTCGCTGCGCGTGGCGATGCGCGCCAGCAGCGGCTCGTAGCGTCGGTACACGGCTTCCCAGTCGACGCCCGACATGTCCTCGACCCAGAACTGGTCGCGCTGCAGCCGCCAGACTTCGCGCAGCATCTGCTTCCACTCGCGCCGCGGGTCCACCGACAGGCGGACTCGCCCGAGGTCGATGTAGCCGGTCTTGCGCGAGGGCTCCTCCGACGACGCGGCACCG
>JAJXTF010000052.1 GCA_021784125.1 Pseudomonadota bacterium
TCGTACCCCCCATCGGGTAGACCATCAGTCCGCGCGCCATCGCCTCGCGCTTGATCCGCGCGTTGAGCTTCATCTCCGCCGCAAAAGGCGCCTTGGTCGCATGATCCTTCACCAGCTCGATCGCGCGGAACAGGCCGCGGCCGCGTATGTCGCCCACGTGCGCATCGGCGCCGAAGCGCTCGCGCAGTCGCTGCTCGAGCCGCGAGCCCATCGCGCGCACGTTATCGAGCAGGCCGTCGCGGTGGATGACGCGCTGCACGGCCAGCGCCGCGGCACAGGCGGTCGGGTGGGCCATGTACGTGTGGCCGTGCTGGAAGAAGCCGCTGCCGTTGGCGAAGGCGTCGAAGACATGCTGTCCGAGGAGCACCGCGCCGATCGGCTGGTAGCCCCCGCCGAGGCCTTTGGCGATGGCTAGCAGGTCGGGGGCGATGCCTTCCTGCTCGCAGGCGTGCAGCGTGCCGGTGCGGCCCATTCCGCACATCACTTCGTCGAGGATCAGCAGGATGCCGTGGCGGTCGCAGATTTCGCGGATGCGCCGGAAGTAATCGCCGACCGGGGGAACCGCGCCCGCCGTCGCGCCGACGACGGTCTCGGCGACGAAAGCGATGACGTTCCCGCCACCCAGCTCGGCGACCTTGTCCTCGAGCGCCTGCGCGGCCCGCGCGGCGTAGGCGGCGTCGCTCTCGGCCGCGGCCTGCTCGCGATAGGCGAAGCAAGGCGCGATGTGGTGGGTCTCCATCAGCAGCGGCTGGAACTGCGCGCGCCGCCAGGCGTTGCCGCCGGTCGCGAGCGCGCCCAGCGTGTTGCCGTGATAGCTCTGGCGCCGTGCGATGACGTGCCGGCGCTGCGGCTCGCCGCGCTCGACGAAATACTGCCGTGCCATCTTCAGCGCCGCCTCGATCGCCTCGGACCCGCCGCTGACCAGATAGACGTGCGAGATGCCCGCCGGCGCATCCTCGACCAGCCGGGCCGCGAGCTCCTCCGCGGCCTCGGTCGTGAAGAAGCCGGTGTGCGCGTAGGCGATGCGGTCGAGCTGCGCGTGCGTGGCCGCAAGGACGTCCGGATGTCCGTGTCCCAGGCAGGACACGGCCGCGCCACCCGAGGCGTCGATGTAGGTTCGTCCTTCGGCATCGTAGAGCTCGACGCCGCGGCCGCCGACGGCGACCGGCAGCCGTGAATGTATCTGGCGATGCAGGATTCTGGTAGCAGTCACGCTTTCTCCTTGCGGGGACGCAGGTGCGTGTCGAAAGCCGCGAGCTGCGCCTCGGTGCGCACGAGGGCGGCGCGCGACCTGCTGCCACCCCGGCCCGCGACGAGTGCCGCAAGCGCTTCGGCGACGACGAAGGCGGGCGTCATCGTGTGGAAGAACGAAGGGCTTTCGATGTCGACGATGATTGCCTGGCGCGCCATCCGGGCCAGCGGGGCGACCTCGCTGTCGGTGATGGCGACGATCGGCACGCGGCGCTCCGCCGCGTAGCGCGCCGTCTCGATCGTGGCGCGGGTGTAGGGCAGCACGCTCACCACCAGCAGCGCATCGCGCCGGGTCGCGTTGCGGATCGGGTCGGTGCCCGTGCCCGCCGGGGCGTCGAGCAGCACCGTGCGCCCCTCGAGCAGCGACATCACGTAGTGGAACTGCCAGGCGACGGAATGGCTGGAGCGCAGGCCGAGGCAGTAGACGCGTTGCGCACCCGCGAGCAGCGTCGCCGCAGCGACCAGCCGGTCGATCGCCGCAGGCTGCGCGAGCACGGCGAGCTGCCGGCGCACCGACTCCACGAGCTCGGTTGCCAGCGCGCGGTCGCCGCGCTGCTTCTGCGTCGCGACCTGGGCGCTCGCGCGCCCGGCGAAGCCGAGCTCGCCGTCGCGCACCGCGTCGGCGTAGCGCTCGCGCAGGGCGTCGTAGCCGTCGTAGCCGAGCTGCTTGGCGAGACGCGTCATCGTGGCCGCCGGCACGCCCGCCCGGCGCGCTTGCTCGCGCATCGACAGCAGCGCCACGTCGCGCGGGTGCTTCAGCACGAAGCGCGCAGCGGCCTGCAACTGTCCCGGCAGCGTATCGAAAGCGGCGACGATGCGCCGGCTGAGAGGTCCCTGATCCACGCCGCAATGCTAATGGCGGAGGCGCCGCATTGCAACGAATGTTTCATCGAATACAATTGCGATCCGAGTGAATCATCGGCGGTGCACTGTCCCCGTGCGGTTGCGCGGGTCCTGTACCACGATGGCGAGGGAGCGGACATGGAACGGCTGGATGCGGCGATGCGAGTCGGCATCGCAGTGGCGCCCAACGGCGGGCGTCGGACGGCGGTCGACCACCCCGAGGTACCGGTCACCGCGGCCGCGCTCGCGCGCACCGCGGCCGCCTGCCTCGAGGCCGGCGCGTCGATGATGCACGTGCACGTCCGCGACAGCGCGAAGCGCCACCTGCTGGACGTCGACGCGTACCGGGAGGCGACCGCCGCCATCCGCGCCGCGGTCGGCGACAGGCTCGTCCTCCAGGTGACCAGCGAAGCGCTGGGCATCTACGCGCCGTCGCAGCAGATGGCGGTGATCCGCGAGCTGCGCCCCGAGGCGGTATCGCTCGCCTTGCGCGAGCTCGCGCCCGACGCGGCCGCCGAGGACGCGTTCCTGCGTTTCCTCGCCGAGCTGCAGGAGGCGCGGGTGCGGCCGCAGTTCATCCTCTACTCGCCCGGGGAAGCCGCACGCCTGGGCGAGCTCGTTGCGCGCGGACGTCTGCCCTGGCGCGACGTGCCGGTGCTCTACGTGCTCGGCCGCTACACGGCCGGGCAGGTATCGCTTCCGGCCGACCTGCTGCCGTTCCTCGCGCCCGGAATGCCGCGCTTCGCGCACTGGATGGCCTGCGCCTTCGGGCGCCACGAGCTGGCCTGCGTCACCACCGCCGGCCTGCTGGGCGGGCACCTGCGCGTCGGTTTCGAGAACAACCTCTGGCTGCCCGACGGTCGCGTTGCCGCCGACAATGCCGAGCTGGTGCGGGGCGCGGCGGCATTGCTGTCGCAGGCCGGCTGCGCCGTCGCCGACGCCGACGAGCTGCGCAGCGCCTGGGACGCGATGCTGTTGCAGTCCGCCTGATGGCGCGGGTCCGGCACGCCGGCCCCCGCGAAGCGGGGGAGGCGGCTCAGTAGTTCTTGCGCGGGACGATCAGGTGATAGAGGGCGACCAGCAGCAGGGCGCCGACCAGCGCGCCGACGGTGCCCGCCGATTCGCCGGCGCGATAGATCCCGAAACCTTCGCCGACGTAGGTCGAAGCAACCGCCCCGACGATGCCGACGAGGGCGCTGGCGATGAAGGCGCCGATCGCACGCCCGGCTGTCAGGAACTTGACGACGACCCCGACGGCAAGGCCGATCAGGATGGTCTTGGTGAGGTGATCCATGGGCTCTCGCGGGAAAGATTTCCGCGGCTATGGTGCCGCATTTGCCGAAGGGACGCGAGGGGCATCGCGCGCGAATCGACGATCGGTCGAAGTTCGCGGGTCGTCGTCCGTCGTCCAGGGGCGACACTGGATCCATCGCCTGTTCGGAGGCACCATTGGAGATGCGTGCCGGTCACAGGTCGCGGACGATCGCGCCCGCGGCGGTCGAGGTCGGCTCTACTCATTCGCAACCCGCCCATGTTCGATTCGGTTCAGAAACGCGCCGCGGCGATTGCCCGCGACGGAATCAAGGTTCGCCGCCTCGTCCAGGGATGCGGGAAGCTCCTTTCCGAGCGCGGCGAGGCGGCAGGCGTATCGCTCGCCAAAGCCACGCTCGACCAGTATCGCGATCTCGACAGGCGCAGCCAGGCGCACTTCTTCGCCGCGCTGCACGCCGAGTTCTCTCCCGACCCCGAGCAGGTGCTCGCGGCGTCCAGGGCTTACGCGGCAGATCCTTCCGCCGCGAACCTGATGCGGCTGGGTGCCGTGGCGGAGCCGCCGCGTCAGGAGCTGCTGCGGCGGCTGAACCGCGCGCCGGGAGGCACCGCCACGATCCTGCGCATGCGCGAACGCCTGCTGGAGCTCAAGAGCGAGCAGCGCGAGCTCGAGGCCGTCGATGCGGACTTCCGCCATCTGCTTTCGTCGTGGTTCAACCCGGGTTTCCTGCAGATCGTTCGCGTCGACTGGCACAGCCCCGCCTACCTGCTCGAGCAGATCATCGTCCACGAAGCGGTGCACGAGATCCGCGGCTGGAACGACCTGCGCCGCCGCCTCGAGGTCGATCGACGATGTTTCGCTTTCTTCCACCCGGCGCTTCCCGACGAACCGCTGATCTTCGTCGAGATCGCGCTGATCGACCGGATGCCCGACGCGGTGTCGCCGCTGCTGGATGCGCAATCGACCTCCAGCGACCCGGGTCGCGCGACGACTGCGGTGTTCTATTCGATCAGCAACTGCCAGCCGGGGCTGCGCGGCGTGTCGCTGGGCAACTTCCTCATCAAGAGCGTCGTCGAGGTCCTGTCACGCGAGTTTCCGCGCCTCAAGGTCTTCTGCACGTTGTCACCGATCCCCGGCTTCTCCGCCTGGATCAATCAGCAGCTCAGGCGCAGCGACGCCGATCTCTCTGCGCCACCCGCGCTGGAACGGGCATTGAAAGCGGTTGCCGCCGCGCTTGGCACCGACGTCGCGAAGATCTCCGGCGACCCGGCCGATGCGCTCGACCGCCTGGCGCGCCTGAAGGAGCCATTGACCGCGCTGTGCGCCACCTACCTGCTGCACGGGGGCGACGAGTCCGAGATGGTGCGGGACCCGGTGGCGAGGTTCCATCTGAACAACGGCGCCAGGCTCGAAAGGATCAATTGGCTCGCAAACACCTCCAGAAGGGGATTGCGCGAGTCGCTGGGCATGATGGTCAACTTCCTCTACGAGCCGCGGTCGATCGAAGCCAATCACGATCGATTCATGCATGGCGAGATCGCGGCCTCGCGGCCGGTGCGCGGCCACGCGCTCGGCGACTGACGCGCGCTCAGGCCGCCCTGCGAAACGTCAGGTTGAGACGATTCGCACCGGTCGAGGGGTGATATCCGGCCTTGAGCGGCGCGATGCCGTGGTAGCGCATCCGCGCGGGACCGCCCCAGACGGCGACATCGCCGTGGGTCAATTGCATGCGCTGCGTCTTGTCGCTTCGCCGCAATCCCCCGAACAGGAAGACCGCGGGCAGGCCGAGCGACACCGAGACGATCGGCGCGGCGACACCGCGCTCGTTGCGGTCCTGGTGCAGCGTCAACCTCGCCCCTGGCTCGTAGCGGTTGACCAGGCATACATCGGGTTCGAATCCCGGGAACCTCGCCTCGGTGGCCGCCTTCTGCGCGAGCTGCCGGAAGACGCCGGGCATAGGCGGCCACGGACGGCCGCTGTCGGGGTCGATCGCGTCGTAGCGATAGCCGCTGCGGTCGCTGACCCAGCCGAGCGTGCCGCAATTGGTCATCGCAACCGACATGCGGAATCCGCCGGGCGTGATCAGGTGGCGAAAGGGCGCGTTCGCCGCGATGTCCCGCACCGCCGCAAGGATCAGCGCCTCGTCGGCGAGGGCGTAGCCGCGGAGGATCACCGCGCCTTCGCACAGCTCCTCGCGCCGGCCGGGCATCGGCGGCACCTCGTCGAACAGGCTCGCCGTCATCGACCGGCGCTCGCGCGGCGCGCGTCGGATGCCGGCGCAGCGCGAATTGTCATCGAGCGTCGCTCATCGGGCATCGTGGAAGATGATGCCCAGCGTGCGACGACGGCCGGATCGGATCCGGCTCACGCCGTGCCGGTGATTGACGCGATGGGTCCCGCGGGGCCCGGCCACGGGCCGGCAATGGACAGCGAAGATCACCGCGTCGCCCTGGTGCAGCGGCACGACCTCGGCACGCGACTGCATCCGCGGACGCTGCTCGGTGAGCACGAACTCGCCGCCGTCGAAATCGCGTCCCGGCTCCGACAGCAGGACCGTGACCTGCAACGGGAAGACGTGCTCGCCGTACAGGTCCTGATGCAGGCAGTTGTAGTCGTCGACGTCGTAGGCGAGCAGCAGCGGCGTCGGCCGTCGCTGCCCGGCGGCGTGGCAGCGCGCGAGGAAGTCGGCGTGCTGCGCAGGGTAGCGGACGTCGACGCCCATCGCTTCGTTCCAGCCATTGGCGAGCGGGGCGAGCCGAGGGTAGAGCGATGCACGCAGCTCCGCGACTCGCTTGGGCAGCGGATAGGCGAAATACCTGTATTCGCCGCGGCCGTAGCCGTGGCGCGCCATGACGACACGGCTGCGGAACATCGTATCGACTGTGTAGAGGGCCGCCAGCGCATCGCATTCGGCAGGCGCGAGCAGGCGCCCGATAGTCGCGTTGCCGCGGGCGTCGAGATCCCGCACGACGCCGTCCCAGTCGACGGTGACGGAGGTTGCGGTGGCGGCGCCGGTCGTGGAGACGGAATCGATCGCGGCGTCGGAATGCGGCACGTTCATGCGCGCGGCGCGCGATCGCTGCGGCCCGCGCGTTTGCCGGCGGCCGCGGCTTCGCCGCGCACCCCATGCGCCTCGCGGTCGAGCAGCGCGCGCTTGCGCTCGACGCCCCAGCGATAGCCCGACAGTCCGCCGTCGTTGCGCACGACGCGATGGCAGGGAATCGCCACCGCCAGCGCGTTCGCGGCGCAGGCACCGGCGACCGCGCGCACCGATCTGGGCGCGCCGATGCGCGTTGCGATCTCGGAATAGCTCGCGGTCTCGCCCGGTGGAATCGCGCGCAGTGCCTGCCAGACGCGCTGCTGGAACGCGGTGCCGCGCACGTCGAGCGGCAGGTCGAGTCCGATGCTTGGCGCCTCGACGAAGCCGACGACCCTGGCAACCAGCGCTTCGAACTTCGCATCGCCGCCGATCAGCCGGGCGCGCGGAAAGCGATCCTGCAGATCGCGCGCCAGCGCGTCGGGATCGTCGCCCAGCAGGATCGCGCACACGCCGCGCCCGCTGGCCGCGACGAGGATCGATCCCAGCGAGCAGAGGCCGACCGCGAAGCGGATGTCGGTGTCGGCGCCGCCCGCGCGATAAGTCGAGGGCGTCATGCCGAGCACGTCGTTCGATTGCTCGTAGAAGCGTGCGTTCGAGTTGTAGCCGGCGCCGTAGATCGCGTCGGTGACGCTGCCGCCGCGATCGAGCTCGGCACGCATGCGCTTCGCGCGATGCGCCGCGGCCCAGGCCCTGGGCGTCAAGCCGGTGAGCGCCTTGAAGACGCGATGCAGGTGATGCGCGCTCAGGCCGGCATGCGTCGCGAGCTCGTCGAGGCTCGGCGGGTGATCGGCGGCCTCGATGTGCCGGCACAGCTTCGCCACCATCGCGGCCTGCTGGAGGGCGCGCGGCGCCTGGTCGGGGCGGCAGCGCTTGCAGGCCCGGAAACCCGCATGCTCGGCGTCCGCAGCGGTCGCGTGGAACGCGACGTTCTCGGGCCTCGGCCTGCGCGCGCCGCAGGACGGGCGGCAGTACACGCCGGTGGTCCTGACCGAATAGACGAAGCTGCTGTCCGCCTTCGCGTCGCGCGCGACGACGGCGGCCCAGCGCGGGTCGGCGACGGTCGCGGCGGCGAGGATTTCGGCTTTGCTGGTCATGTTCATCGCGGTGCCTTTCGGTGGCTTCGAGCCATGCGGGGTCGACGAGCGCAATCTACGGGTCGCCGGCCGGCACCGCACTCCGCGGCTTGCTTTCGAATTCGCCCTGCAACGGAAGCGGCTGCCTGCCATCGTACACACGCGCACGATGCGACGGGCGGCACCCCGCCCGACCGATGCCAATGTCATAATCGGTCCCATCGATCCCGGGAGGTCTCACGATGAAACGCATCCTGCAAGCACTCGCACTGGCCATCGCCGCGGCATCGCCGATCGCAGCGCATGCCGGCGTCTCGGTCAGCATCGGCGAGCCCGGCTTCTACGGGCGCATCGACATCGGCGGCATGCCGCCGCCGCGGCTGATCTATGCGCAGCCGGTGGAGGTCTACCGCGCGCCCGTCGGCGTCGCGCGCGAACCGATCTACCTGCGCGTCCCGCCGGGACACGCCAAGCACTGGAGCAGGCATTGCCGCGAATACGACGCCTGCGACCGACCGGTGTATTTCGTGCAGGACCGCTGGTACCAGAGCGTCTACGTGCCCCGCTATCGCGAGCACGGGCCCAGTGGCTACGGGCATCGCGACGAGGGACCGGCGGGTTACGTGGCGGCGCCGCCGCAGGAATATCGCGGAGCGCCCCGGGAGCGGCTCCATTCCGTGCGCGTGAGCTCGGTCCGCGCGATCGTCGGTCCGCCGGAGCAGCGCTGCTGGGTCGAGCGCCACCAGGTCGTCGAGGATCGCGGTGGCGACGTCAACGTCCCCGGCGCGATCGCGGGCGCGGTGATCGGCGGCGTGCTCGGGCACCAGATCGGGGGCGGCCGCGGGCGGGATATCGCGACCGCGGGCGGCGCGGTGGCGGGCGCCGCGATTGGCGCCAACGTCGGCACGGGGCCGCAGGTGCACACCCAGGAAGTCCAGCGCTGCAGCGACGCCCAAGTTCAGGCGCGCCCCGCCTGGTGGGAGGTCAGCTATCGCTTCGGCGGCGTGTTGCACCACGCGAGACTGAGCGCGCCTCCGGGGCGAACGATCACCGTCGGCGAGGACGGGCAGCCGCGCGACTAGCGCAGGAACGCCCCGGCCGCGCCGTCCGGGAACTGACGCAGGAACTCTCCGATCACGCGGTCCAGGAACGCGGCATCGGCGGCCTCGAGGCTCGTCGCCGCCGCGTGGCCCTGCTGCGACGGAATCTCGGCAAGGCGGGCGCCCGGGATGGCGGCCGCCGTTGCATGCGCGCCCGCGACCGGATTGAAGAGGTCGATCGGCGGCGCGACGATCAGCGCGCGGGCCCTGATCGACGCCAGCGCCCGCGCGGTGTCCCCGCCGAATCCCGCGGTCGTTCCGACGTCGTGCGCCTGGTATGCCCATGACTGGTACAGGTAGTCGGTCGCATCGAATCCCTGCGCGCGCGTCTGGTCGACGATCGTTTCGTACCACGCATGCGCGTCGTCGTGCGGGGCGAGGTCGGCCGCGGCTTCGGGCGTGTGCATCACCAGCGCGTTGATCAATCCGGCATAGGCACGCCAGCCGCGCTCGGGCACGCCGTCGAATCCGTCGCCGGTCCATGCCGGATCGGCCATCAGGCAGGCGCGCGCGGTCTCGACGACCAGCGCACCCCAGGGCGGGGTCTTCGCCATCGCGGTCATCGCCACGATCGCATCCATGAAACCCGGGTGGCTCGTCGCCCACTGGATCGCCTGCATGCCGCCGAGCGAGGCCCCGACGACGGCGCGCAGCTGCGTGATGCCGAGTTGTCCGGTCAGCAGCCGGTGCTGCGCGGCGACCATGTCGCGCACGCAAAAGCGCGGGAAGCGCATGCCGGGCTGCGCGAGGCTGTTCGACGGCGAGGTCGACAATCCGTTGCCGATCGGGTCGGTCGCGACGATGAAATACCGCCGGGTGTCGAGCGCCTTGCCCTCGCCGATCAGGAAGTCGAGGCGGTGGTGCGTGCCGGTGAGCGCCGAGCAGACGAGGATCGCGTTGGAGCGCTCCGCGTCGAGGGTCCCGTGGGTCACGTAGGACTGCGCGAAATCCCGGATCGTCGCGCCGGATTCCAGCACGAGGTCGCCGAGCGGTGCGAGGTGGTGCGGCGCGTCGATGTGTCCGGGCGCGAGCGGCGGATGGGCGTAGCGGGTCAAGGGGATGGGTCCTCGGTGACGTAGCCGCGGCATCGCCAGCGGCCGGGTGCAATGGCGGCGCGGTCGCGATCGCGGCCGCGTCTCAACGGAAGCGGTCGGCCGTAAAGGCTGAGATGTCCATGAACGGGGCCCGGCCCGCGACCAGGTCGGCGACGATCTCGCCGGTCGGCGCGGCAGCGGTCAGGCCGACGTGGCCGTGGCCGAAAGCGAAGTATGCATTGGCAGCGCGCGACGCGCGCCCGATGACGGGCAGCGAATCGGGCAGCGACGGGCGATGTCCCATCCAGCGCTCGACGTTCGCGTGCCGCAGCAGGGGCAGGACCCGCCGCAGCTTGCCGAGCATCGCATCGGCCCGGCGCCAGTCGGGCGCGGCATCGAGGCCCGCGAGCTCGACCGTGCCGGCGACACGCAGTCCGCCTTCCATCGGCGTGGCGAAATACTTGCCCTCGCCCGATGCAATGGGAATGCGCGGCACGATGCTCGGCGATTCCAGCATCAGGTGATAGCCGCGCTCGGTCTCGAGCGGGACATCGGCGCCGAGCTGCGCGGACAGCGAGTTCGAATGGGCGCCCGCCGCGACGACGACCGCATCGGCGTCGACCGGATCGCCTTCGGTGAGCACGCGCAGGACGCGGCCGCCGGCGACCTCGAAGCCGCGCGCCGGCCGCGCGACGAACCGGGCGCCCTCCATCTGCAGCCGCTCCGCCAGCGCCCGCGACAGCCGCAGCGGATTCGGGCAATGGCCCTGCTCGGGCAGCAGCACCAGGTGGGTCAGCCGCGGCGAGAGCGCGGGATCGAAGTCGCGGATCGCCCCGCCGGTGAGGACCTCGATCGCGACGCCCTGGCGTCGCCGCAGCTCGCGACCCAGCGCATCGGCATCGAAAGCCGCCGCGCTTTCGTAGGTGAAGGCATGGCCGCGCTGGACGATGAGCTCGGGAACGCGGGCACGTTCGGCGAGCGGACGCCACTTGTCGAGCGTCACGGTAAGCAGCCGGTGCAGTGCCGAAGAGATCTGCTCGACGCGCGGCATCGACGTCGACCGCTGGAAACGCAGGAGCCAGGGCGCGACCCGCGGCAGGTAACGCAGGCGGATGTGCAACGGGCCGGTCGGATCGATCAGCCATCCGGGTACTTTCCTCCAGGTCCCCGGCAGTCCCAGCGGCACGCAGGAGGCGCGGCTGAAGCAGCCCGCGTTTCCGAGCGAGCAATATTCGCCGGGCGGGCGCGGATCGATCAGCGTGAGCTCGTGCCCCTGCATCTGCAGCCGGCTCGCGCAGGCGAGCCCGACGACCCCGGCACCGATGACGGCGACACGCTGTCTCACCGGCACGTTCCGCGGCTTCGTCTCATCGCGTGATTCTAGCGAACGCCGCCGCGAACCCGCATCCTGCCGCGGCCGTGGCATCATGGTTTCCTCGGTGAAAGAAGGATTCGCGATGAAAGCGGTGGCGGCAAGGGGTTTCGCGCGGGCGTTGGCGGTGCTGGCGCTTTGCATCGGCATGCACGCGTCGGCCGCGGACATGGCGAAGGTGCTGCACATCGCACTGCCCAAGGCCGAAACGGGCTTCGATCCGGCGCAGGCGAGCGAGATCTATTCGGGCGCGGTCATCGCCGCGATCATGGAGCCGCTGCTGAACTTCGATTACCTCGCGCGCCCGGTCAGGGTCGTTCCGCTGACGGTCGAGGCGCTGCCCACGGTCGAGGACGAAGGCAAGCGCTACACGTTCAAGCTGCGCAAGGGGATCTACTTCGCTGCCGATCCGGCGTTCAAGGGCAAGCGGCGCGAGCTGACCGCCGCCGACTACGTGTATGCGATCGAGCGGCTGGTCGACCCGAAGAACCGGTCCCCCAACGCCTTCTACGTCGAGGGCAAGATCGCGGGTCTCGCTGCGCTGGTGGCGAAGGCGAAGCAGACCGGGAAGTTCGACTACGGCGCGCCGGTGGCGGGCCTGCGGGCCCTCGACCGCTACACGCTGCGCATCACCCTGGCGCACAGCGACTACACGTTCGCACAGGTGCTGGCGCTGCCGGCGCTGTCGGCGGTGGCGCGCGAAGTCGTCGATTACTACGGCAGCGACATCGCGGCCCATCCGGTCGGCACCGGGCCGTTCATGCTGCGGAAATGGATCCCCGCATCGAAGATCACGCTGGTCGCGAATCCCGGCTTCCGCGGCGACACCTGGGCGTTCACCCCGGGCGACGACCCGGTGGACAAGGTCCTCGCCGCGCGGATGCGCGGCAAGAAGATGCCCCAGGTCGGCGAGATCGACATCAGCGTGATGGAGGAGGCGCAGGCGCGCTGGCTGGCCTTCCAGCGCGGCGAGCTCGACATCCTGAACCTCCCCAGCGACTTCGCGCCCATCGCCCTGCCCGACGGGAAGCTGGCGAAGAACCTCGCCGACAGGGGTGTGTACCTGTCCCGGATCCTCCTGCCGGCGATCAACTACACGGCGTTCAACATGCGCGACGCGGTGGTCGGGGGCTCGTCGAAGGAGAAGATCGCGCTGCGGCGCGCGATCGTGATGGCCTACGACACCGACGCCGAGATCAAGGTGCTGCGCCAGGATCAGGCCGCGCCGCTGCAGATGGTGATCCCGCCCGGCGTGGCCGGCTACGATTCCGCCTATCGCAGCGGAATCCGTCACGACCCTGCAGGCGCCAACGAGCTTCTCGACAGGCTCGGCTACCGCAAGGGACCCGACGGCTGGCGCCGGCTGCCCGACGGCAAGCCGCTGACGCTGACGCTGTCGAGCCAGACCGACGCGACCGCGCGCGATTTCGACGCCCTGTGGAAGAAGGCGATGGATTCGATCGGCATCCGTCTGGTCGTGGACAAGGGCCGCTTCAACGATCAGATCAAGGCCGCGATCGCCTGCCGCTACCAGATGTGGTCCTACGGATGGATCGCCGACTACCCCGACGGCGACAACTTCATGCAGCTGCTCTACGGCGGCAACATCGGCCAGAGCAACGTCGCCTGCTACAGCTCGCCGACCTACGATGCGCTGTATGCGCGCTCGCGCCAGCTCCCCGACTCGCCCGATCGCAGCAAGCTCTACGAGCAGATGACAAGGCAGTTCGAGATCGATTCGCCGTGGCGGCTGGGAGTCGCGACTTACCAGAACAGCCTGGTGCAGCGGCGCGTCATCGGCTACAAGGCGCACCCGGTGATGCTCGCCGACTGGCGCTACGTCGACATCGACACCAAGGCGCGCTGAGGGCGCGCGCCGCCGCCGCGTCCCGGAAAGGCGAATATTCACCCGTCCGCCCGACGGACGCCCGCCACCGGCTCGGCGCGACTGGGGCAGAATCGCGTTTCGACACCCCTTGCGGAAGCGCAACGATGAACGAAGCCGGCTATCTTCGGCAACCGACGATCGCGGGCGACACGATCGCCTTTGTCTGCGACGACGATCTGTGGTGCGTGAGCGCGTCGGGCGGCGCCGCGCGCCGCCTGACGGCGGGCCTGGGCGAACCGTCGACGCCTGCGCTGTCGCCCGACGGGCGCTGGATTGCCTTCGTCGGACGCGACGAGCAGAACCCCGAGGTCTGCCTGATGCCGGCCGAAGGCGGCCCGGCCCGACGGATGACCTGGCTCGGCCCCGACGTGATGGTGCGCGGCTGGACACCCGAGGGGCGCATCCTGTTCGTGACCACCTGGGGCCAGCCGTTCTTTCGCAATTATCGCGCCTTCACGCTGGGAATCGACGGCGGCATCCCGGAGCTGATCCCGCTCGGCCAGATCAACCACCTCGCGTTCGGCCCGGGGGATGCGAAGGTCATCGGCCGCAATACCGCCGACCCGGCGCGGTGGAAGCGCTATCGCGGCGGCACGGCGGGTCACCTGTGGTGCGACGCCAACGGCAGCGGTGCGTTTCGCCGACTGACGGAGCTCGAAGGGAACATCACCAGCCCGATGTGGATCGGCGAGCGAATCTACTATCTCTCCGACGGCGAGGGCGTGGGCAACCTGTATTCGTGCCGGTCGGACGGCTCCGACGTGCGCAGGCACACCGACCACGACGACTATTACGCAAGGCATGCGCAGACCGATGGCAGGCGCATCGTCTACCAGTGCGCAGCCGAGGTCTGGCTGTTCGACGTCGCGACCGGGACGACCGCGCGTGTCCCCATCGAGGTCCCGTCGCCGCAGACGCAGGCGGCGCGCAAGTTCGTCACGGCGGCCAACAACCTGGCGGGCTTCGCGCTGCACCCCGCCGGTCACAGCCTCGCGGTCGAGGTGCGCGGCAAGCTGTCGAGCTTCGCGCTGTGGGAAGGGGCGGTGCGCCAGCATGGCGTCCCCGACGGCGTCCGCTATCGGCACGGCCAGTGGCTCGCCGACGGGGAGACGATGGTCGCCGTCAGCGACGAATCGGGCGAGGAGCGCATCGTCGTCGTCCGCGACGGTGCGTCGACGACGATGCCCTGGGACATCGGGCGCGTGCTGACGATGCGCGCGGCGCCGGTGGGCAAGCGCATCGCGCTGGCCAATCACCGACACGAGGTGATGATCGCCGACCTCGAGTCGAACGCCTTCGGCGTCGTCGACCGCAGCGACGCAGGACGCAGCGAGGATCTCGCGTGGTCGCCCGACGGCCAGTGGCTCGCCTACACGCACTGGATCAACCAGCGGCGCTGCGCGATCAAGCTGCACGACGTCGCGAACAACGCGGGCACGCTGGTCACGCAGCCCGATTTCCGCGATTACTGCCCGGCGTTCGACCCGGCGGGCAAGTACCTGTACTTCCTGTCGGTGCGCACCTTCGATCCGGTGTACGACGCCGTGCAGTTCGAGCTCTCGTTTCCACGGGCCGCGCGGCCCTACCTGATCGCGCTCGCCGCCGATGCCGCCCCTCCGTTCGAGCCGGCGCCCCGCGGGCTCGCGCAGGACGAGCGCAAGGCCGCGGCGGCGAAGGCCGAGGACGAGAAGCGGGCGGTGCGTGTCGACATCGACGGGATCGAGCGCCGCATCGCCGCCTTTCCCGTGGCCGAAGGACGCTACGGCCAGGTCGCCGGCGTGGCCAAGGACAAGGTGGTGTGGACGCTGATGCCGATCGTGGGCGCGCACGGCCGCGGCGGGCACAAGGACGCGCCGGGCCGCCTCGAGGTCTTCGATTTCGACACGATGAAGTGCGAGACCCTCGCGGAGCGGGCGGACGAGTTCGTCGTCGCCGCCGATCATTCGACGCTGGTCCTGCGCGATCGCCGGAAGCTGCGTGCGCTGCGCGCCGACCGTGCGCCGGACGCCCGCGAGCGCGGTGCCGCGTCGTCGGAGGAGCCCTCGCGCAAGACCGGCTACATCGACCTCGGGCGCGTCCGCCTGTCGGTGGACCCGCGGCGCGAGTGGAAGCAGATGCTGCGCGAAGTCTGGCGGCTGCAGCGCGACCAGTTCTGGGTCGAGGACATGTCGGGCGTCGACTGGGAAGCCGTGTACCGACGC
>JAJXTF010000301.1 GCA_021784125.1 Pseudomonadota bacterium
CTTGACGCCGAGTGCGGTGGGGTAGCCGAAGCCGAGCGTGCCTTGCGGGCCGCAGGAGACGAACGTTCGCGGCTCATAAACCGGAAATCCGAAGTACGACGTGAACCCCGCTTGACAGATCTCCTCGACGAAGAATCCGTCCCGCGGCAACACTTCGCGCATCGCGCGCAAGTACTGCTCGTGAGGCTGGATCTTGCGGATGTCTTGCGCGACCCGCGCCTTGACCGCCTCGAATTCGGCATGTCGCGAGGGGCGAGCCCGGCCCAGGCGCCGCACCGCCTCGGCGAGCGCGCTCGCGGCGGCGCGCGAGTCTGCGACGATCGGTGCGGCCGGACGAAGCCTCGGAATCTGCGCCGGGTCGATGTCGATATTCACCAGGGGGACGTTGCGCGGCGGATGCGGCCACCGGAACCACTGCAACTCGAGCCGCGACCCGATGCCGATGAGCGCGTCGGTTTCCGCCCAGCGTCTGAAACCCGACGCACAGGTGAAACCCAGCGGATGGTCGTCGGGCACGATGCCGCGGCCACTGCGGAACGGCACGACCGGCGCCTGCAAGGCATCGGCGAGATCGAGGACCTCGGCGGCCGCGTGCTGCGCGCCGCCGCCGACCATGATCATCGGATGGCGGGCGTCTTTCAGCAGGCTCGCGGCGCGTGCGATGTCCTCCGGGTCGATTTCCGGGGACAGGATCGGCGCCGGCGGCAACGGGGCGACCGGCGCGACCGAACCCAGCAGATCCCACGCCATCTCGACGCCGACCGGACGCGGACGTCCCGCCCGCATCTGCCGGAACGCCTCGGCGACGATCGTCGGGGCCTCGCTCGGGTGCTGGATGCGGGCGGCCCACTTCATGATCGAGCGCATCGTCGCGAGTTGGTCCGGCAATTCGTGCAGGTGCATCATGCCGGATCCGATGGAGTTGGACGGCACCTGGCCGGTCACGCACAGCAGGGGTGCGCTGGCGCCGTAGGCCGAGCACACCGCGGCCGCGGTGTTCAGTACGCCCGGCCCGGGCACGACCGAGAACACGCCGGGACGGCCGGTGGAGCGCGCGTAACCGAACGCCATGTATCCGGTCGCTTGCTCGTGGCGGGGATGGATCGTGCGGATTCGATCCGCGGAGCGCTGCAGGGCATCGAACAATGCGTAGGTCTGAACGCCGGGAATGCCGAACAGGGTGTCGACGTCGTGGGCGACCAGGGATCGGACGATCGCCTCGGCGCCGGTCATTTTCTCGCTCATGATGTCCTCGGTCGCGTGGTCGCGGTCGCAGGATGATAGACTACAATTCAATACAGTAGTACCGTAGGTTAATGCAGCAGACGAAGCGAACCGGAGATCCGCGGACGAGCGGGGTTGCGGGAACGGCGGCGGCCGCCGTCCCGGCGCAGCCGCGCGCGATCCACGCCGGCATCCTGCTCGTGACCAGCGGTCTGACGACGCTGGTGACCGCGGTGATCGGTCCGAGCCTGCCGCGGATGCAGGCGCATTTCGCGACCGCTCCCGGCGCCGACTACCTGGTTCCGTTGACGATGACCGCGCCGATGCTCGTGATGGCGCTCCTCAGCATCGTCATGGGCGGGCTCGCGGATCGCTTCGGGCGCAAGCGGATCCTCGTGACCGCCACGACCTTGTACGCGCTGGTCGGTACCGCGCCTCTGTGGCTCGACCGGCTGTCCGCGATCTTCGCGAGCCGCGTGCTGCTCGGGGTTTGCGAAGCGGCGCTGATGACGGTCAGCACGACGATGATCGGCGACTATTTCGAGGGACACCGTCGAGAGAAATTCATGGCGCTGCAGACCACCGTCGCGTCGAGTTCCGCCTTCGTGCTGAACCTGCTCGGTGGCGCGATCGGCGAGTTCGGCTGGCGGGCGCCGTACGCGGTCTACGGCGTGAGCCTCGTGCTCGCGGCGCTGATGGCGATCTACCTGTGGGAGCCCCGGTCGCCGGCGGATCACGCCCGGGTCGACGCCGCCGTGGCAGCCGATCCGCCCGGCGAATTCAAGGGATCGAATCTCGCGTTGATCTGTGCGGTCGGCGCGCTTGCCGGACTCGTGTTCTTGATCGTGCCGGTGCACCTGGGCTACTTGTTCGCCGCGCTCGGCGAGCATTCCACCAGCGCGATCGGGGTTGCTTACGGGCTCAACAGCCTCGGCGTGGTGACCGGCACCGTCGTGTTCGGATGGGTCGTCGCACGGCGCTGCTCGGTGCCCGCGCAGATCGCGATCGCCGCGCTGATCACCGGCCTGGGCTTCGGCGGCATGTGGCTCGCCACCGGTTACGCGTCGCTGACCGCGGCGGCGATCGTCAACGGTCTCGGTGCCGGCATCCTGCTGCCCACCGTCGTGACCTGGAACATGCGCGATCTGCCCTTTGCGCGGCGCGGTTTCGGCGTCGGCGCATTCCAGTCCTGCCTCTATTTCGGGATGTTCTCGAATCCGATTCTCGTCGTCGCCCTGGACGGGCGCCTCGGCAGCCGGGCCGCGGCCGTCGGTGTCGTGGGAGCCGGCATGATCGCGATGGCGGCGGCCGCAGGGCTGCTCGCGAATCGTTCTCGCAGCGCGGCGCGGGTCGCGATGGACGGTGGGCAATGATCGAATTGACCGGGGGCGAAGCATTGTGGCGGTCGCTCGCGCCGGAGCGTGTCGACCTGGTGTTCGGCGTGACCGGTGGCAAGCTCAGCGCGTTGATGCAGGCGATCGCGGCGACGCCGAACGTCCGCTACGTCGGAACGCGCCACGAGGGCGCGGCCGCCTTGATGGCGGCCGGCGACGCGGCGGCGACCGGCAGGCTCTCGATGGTGATCGGGGAGTGCGGAACCGGGGCCGTGAATCTCGCCTCCGGGATCGCGGTTGCCAACGCGAACAGTCTGCCGATCATCGCGGTGACCTCGAACAACCAGCACGCGGTCAGCTATCCGGCTCGCGGCATGTTCGCCAGCATGGATACCGAGTCCTTGTTCCGCCCGCTGACGAAGTGGAACGCGGCGGTTCACGACGGTCGGAGAATTCCGGAACTCGTCCGATCGGCGATTCGCGAGGCGTGCACGGGGCGGCGTGGCGCCGTCCATCTCGACGTTCCTCAAGACCTGCTCCGGAGCCGGTTTTTCTACGATCCGGGGGAGTTCGATCGGCAGTCGTCGGACTACCGCCTCGTCGAAGGTCCGGCCCCAACCGAAGCGCAGTGCGCGGCCGCGGCACGGCTGATCGGTTCGGCCTCGAAGCCCCTGATGATCGCCGGCGGCGGGGTGGCTCAGTCCGGCGCGGCAGAGGCGTTTCGTGCGCTCGCCGCCCGGGTCGGCGCCGCGACCGCCGCCACCCAGTCGGCGCTCGGCGTGGTGTCGAGCGAGGATCCGCGCTATGCGGGGCACGCCGCGGTGATCAGCGGTCCGGCGT
>JAJXTF010000302.1 GCA_021784125.1 Pseudomonadota bacterium
CGGAACCTTCGGTATCGGCAGCCACCCCCGAATCGGTCGACTGCGTCGATTCCATGCCGCGCCGCCGGCTTCTTGCGAGCGGTGCGGCAGCCGTCGCGGGCGGCGCGACGCTCGTGTCCGGCTTCCCTTTCATCGCGCGCGCCCGGGCCGCCGACAAGCCGTTGTCGGGCACGACGCTCAACGTGTCCTGCTGGAGCGCCCCCTATCCGAAGTACCTGGCCGATTACATCCCGGAATTCGAGAAGGCTACCGGCGCCAAGGTCAACTACGAGACCCCTTCCTTTCCGATCTACAACCAGCGGATCGACGTCGAACTGTCGACCCAGGGGACCGCGTACGACGTGCTCAACATCACGTTCATCTACGCAGGGCGCTGGATCGGCGCCGGCTGGTTCGAGTCCCTCGACGCTTACATGAACGATCCGAAGAGAACGCCGCCCGACTGGGATCCCAAGGATTTCCTTGGGGGCACGACGGCCTCGATGAAGGACAAGAACGGGAAGCTCTATGGCATTCCCTGGATCGCCGACGTCATCATGTCGGGGGCCGCCCGCGCGGATCTCATCCACAAGGCGGGCAAGCGGATGCCGGAGACATTCGACGAGGTGACGAGCGTCATGAAGGCCGTCCACAACAAGGATGGCGTTCCCGGGTTCATCATCGATAATCACTACGGCTGGACCTGGATTCCATGGCTACAAGGGTTCGGCGGGAACGTCTTCCGCGATCCGCCCGGCGACCTCATGCCGACGCTCGACACCCCTGAAGCCATCGCCGCAGCCGATTTCTTTGCGAATCTCCTGACCACCTATGGTCCGAACGGTGTCATCTCCTACACCTACGACCAAGTCGTCGCGGCACTGAAGCAGGGCCGCGCCAACTATTCCCCCAACAACCAGACGTTCCTCGTGCAGATGGGCGCTGCCGACAGCAAGGTCGCGTCGACGTGCGACTTCGCGCTCTTTCCGGCCGGGCCCAAGGGCCGGTTTCCGGCCGTCTCGACCCACGCGTGGGGAATACCGGTCGGCTCGAAGAACAAGGACGCCGCCTGGGAGTTCATCAAGTGGGCGATGTCGAAGGAGATCATCGACCGGATGGTGCGCGAGAAAGGCTATACGTCGATCACGCGCCGATCACTGATCGAGCGTCCCGATTTCAAGCAGAAGCTGATGATCAATGGCCGCGATGTCGCCAAGATCTACCTCGACACGGTCGAGCTCGGGGCGAGCGGTTACATGAAGTATCGGACGGTCCCCGTCTATCCGCAGGTGGACAAGGAGATCGACATCGCAATCCAAAACATCGCTTCGAAGCAGATGTCGGCCAAGGCGGCGATGCAGAATGCGCAGGCGAACGCGGTAACCCAACTCAAGCGCTCCGGTATCAAGCTGTAGGCCCGCCAGCGTGGCTGCGTTGACCGGGTCGGCGGACCGAACGTGGAATCGTTCGCACGCGTTCGCACTGGGGCTCGCTCCAGCGCTCATCGTGCTGACGCTCATCACGCTCGGTCCGGCGATCTATCTCGTCGTCACGAGCCTGACCCCACTCAACCTGGTCAATCCGCAGTCCGCGTTCGATTTCTCGCACCCGCTCGGCAATTACAAGGACGCCCTGACCGATTCACGCTTTCTCAACTCCATCTGGGTGCAGGCGGAGCTGTCGGGCGCGACCGTTGTCCTGCAGCTCGCGATGGGCCTCGCCACTGCGCTGTTGCTCAACGCGCATTCTCGCCTGCTCGAGGCCATCCGCACGGCGTTCCTGATACCGATGGTGCTGCCACCGATCGTGGTGGCGATCATCTGGAAGGTGATCTACACGCCAGACGTGAGCCCGGTTCATCGCGCCCTCGCCGCCGTCGGCATGCCGCTAGGCTCGCTGATCGCCAACGGGGACACGGCGATTTGGGCGATCGTCGTCGCGGAGACCTGGGAATGGTTTCCCTTCACGATGCTGATGACGCTTGCCGCGCTCCAGATGATCCCTACCGAGCCGCTCGAGGCGGCGGCCATCGACGGCGCGAACCGCCTGCAGCTCTTCTGGTACATCGTGTTGCCCTACCTGCGACCGACGCTGGTCGTCTGCGCCCTGTTCCGCCTGATCGACAGCATCAAGGCCTTCCCGCTCATCTACGTCCTCACCAACGGGGGCCCCGGCACCGCCACCGAGGTCACGAACTATTACGGCTTCGTGCAGGCCTTCAACTTCTCGTACTGGGGATACGGGAGCGCGATTGCGACGCTGATGGTCGCCGGAGTCTTCCTCCTGAGTCTGCTCGTCGGGAGGCTCGACAAAGGACTCGGCAAGCATGAATAGTCCTGCGGAAGACCTCGCACGCCCGGCGCAAACGCCGCCGCGAGCCTGGTTTCGGAGCAGCCGGCGCGCGCTGCTCTTCGGCACCGCGCTGACGCTCCTCTTGCTCGTCCTGTTCCCGGTTGTCTGGATGCTGCAGATGTCGCTGCGGCCGAACAAGGACATCATGGGTTACGGCCTCCGGTTCGTCCCGACGCTAGAAAACTACCGCGCGCTGTGGACTGGCCACTTCCCGAGGTCGTTCGCCAACAGCTTCGCGGCGAGCGCGAGTTCGACCGTATTGTCCCTGCTCATCGGCGTACCCGCGGCGTATTCGCTGTCGCGCTGGCGCTTCCAGATGCGGCGCGCCGTCGCGATATGGGTACTTGCGACCCGCATGGCACCGCCGATCGCCTTCACGATTCCGTTCTTTCTAGCCTACCGCTACCTGCACTTGCTCGATACGGTGACGGGCCTCGTGATCATCTATCTGACCTTCAACCTCTCGCTCGTGATCTGGATGATGCAGGGCTTCTTCGACGGCGTTCCGCCCGAACTCGAGGAGGCGGCCTGGATCGACGGCTGCACGATCTGGGGTGCGTTCCGGCGCGTCGTGCTGCCGCTCGCCGCACCGGGCGTCGCGGCGACGGGTGTACTGTGCTTCATCCTGTCATGGAACGATTTCTTTTTCGCGCTGATCCTGACGCGCACGAACGCGATGACCGCGCCGGTCGCGATCGTCGATTTCATGCAATACGAAGGCTGGGAGTGGGGAAAGATCGCCGCAGCGGGAACGCTGGTGATGCTGCCGGTGATCGTCTTTACCTTTTTCGTGCGCACCTACCTCGTGCGCGGCCTCATGGCGGGAGGGCTCAAGGAATGAGCGCGATCGCACCCGAGAAAGGGATCGGCGTCGGCGTCGCCCACGTCAGCCGTGACCGCCCAACGTGACCCTATCGGAGTCGGACCATGGAGAGCCCCAGCCTTATCGCTGCCATCGAAGCTCACCTCACGCTCGAGCTCGGCGACCGCGAAACCGCGCATGCGCTGGCCCAGGTCCTCCACGAGGACGCCCTCTCCTGGCGCGCGCCCGCGATCGATCCTGGGC
>JAJXTF010000303.1 GCA_021784125.1 Pseudomonadota bacterium
CCCGGCCTGCGCCGAGAATGTCCGGCGCTTCGATCCGCAGCGATTTCGCCGCGAGCTCGCGGGATTCGTCGATGCTCGCTGGACCGAATTCGCCGGTCGGAGGGCCCTGCAATGAGCCGCAGACTGCTGAAGGAGAACTCGACGCTGCTCGATGCGGCGATGCGGGTCTTCGATCCGCTGCTGGTCGTCGCCACCGCGGTCCTCGCGTACCGGATCTACCTCGGCAGCGGTTCCATTCCGTCCAATTACCTCGTTTCCATGGCTATGGCGGCGCTGCTTTCGCTTGCGGCGCTGCCTGCGCTGGGCCTCTACCAGTCGCAGCGCGGGGCGAGCTTCGTCGGCGAGGTCGCCGCATTGTTCATCGCCTGGCTGCTGATCGGCGTGACCGGGGGCGCGTTCCTGTTCCTGACCAAGTCGGGGGCCCAGTTCTCGCGCGGCTGGGCGCTGATCTGGGTCAGCGGCGGATTCGCGCTCCACGTCCTGTCGCGGGCCGCGCTGCGCATCGCATTGCGCTCCCTGCGCAGGCGCGGTCACAACCTCCGGCACATCGTCATCGTCGGCGCGCGTGCACACGGTCGCAGCGTCGCGGCCCGGCTGCGTGCGGCGGCATGGAGCGGATTCACGATCCGGGCGTTATACGACGACGACCCGTCGCTGATGGGAACCGTGCAGGATGGCATCCCGGTCAGGGGCCCGCTCTCTTCGCTGCCGCAGGACCTGCTCGCCGCGCCGGTGGACCAGGTCTGGATCGCCCTGCCGCTGTCCGACGAAGCGCGCATCCGCGCCTGCGTCGAGGGGTTGCGACAGACGTCGGTCGTCGTCCGGTTCGTCCCCAACTTCCAGGGCTTCCACCTGCTCAACCATTCGATCGGCGAGGTCGCGGGCATGCCGGTCGTCAATCTGACCGACACACCGCTGAGCGGCGGTCGCGCGACCTGGAAAGCCATCGAGGATTACGCGATCGCCGCGCTGCTGGTGGTCCTGCTGTCGCCGCTGTTCGCACTGATCGCGATCGGCGTCGGGGCCTCGTCGCGCGGACCGGTACTCTTTCGCCAGGAGCGCGTCACGTGGAACGGCCGGCGCTTCGTCATGTACAAGTTCCGCACCATGGCGGCCGACGCCGAGGCGGACAGCGGTCCGGTCTGGTCGACGCGCGGCGAGGATCGCGCGACCCCTTTGGGCGCGTTCCTCCGCCGCTACAGCCTGGACGAACTGCCACAGCTCTTCAACGTGCTGGCGGGCGACATGTCGCTCGTGGGGCCGCGGCCCGAGCGGCCCGAGTTCATCGCGCAGTTCAGCGAGCGCGTGCCCGGGTACATGCAGAAGCACCTCGTCAAGGCGGGCATCACCGGCTGGGCCCAGGTCAACGACCTGCGCGGCGACAGCGACCTCGCGCTACGCATACAATACGACCTCTACTACGTCGAGCATTGGTCGCCCTGGTTCGACCTGCGGATCCTCGCGCTGACCCTTTGGCACATCCTGACGACCGAGAACGCCCACTGACGGCTGCGCTGCCGGAGTTCCTGAAGGCGCGCAGCGTCGCGCTGGTGTTCGCCGCGTCGCTCGTCGTCTGCCTCGTCGTCTACCTCGCCCTGGCCACGCCGGGCCGCTGGTTCTCGTCCGCGCCCGACCGCGGTCTCGGAGCGAAGGCGCTGCAGCTGCCGCGCGGGGCAGCGACCCTTCGGGGCGACGAGCTCGTGATATTGCGCGCGGCCGAGGATGGCAACACCATCGTCTCGGTCGAGACCGACTTTGCCTCGACTGCCTACGCCCAGGTCCTGTGGATCGTCCGCGGCATCCCGGCCAACGTGAGCGCGGCGCTGCTCTGGCGTAGCGATGTCGAGCCCTCGCGCCTCAACACCCTGCCGTTGACGGTCGAGTCGGGCCACCTCGCGCCGATCGACCTGAAGGACAACGCCCACTGGATCGGCCGCATCAAGGGCCTTGCGCTGGCCCTGCACGGACCGCTCTCGACTCCCGTCGCCGTGCGCGGCGTGGTCGCAAGGTCCGCCGACGCACTGGAGACTCTCGGCGATCGCTTCCGCGAATGGATGGCGTTTCGGCCCTGGAGCGGATCGTCGATCAATACGGTCACCGGCGGCGCCGATACCCAGGACCTGCCGCTGCCGCTGCTGCTCGCGGCCGCCGTCGTGCTGGCCGCGGGCCCGCTGTTCGCTCTCGCACGGCGCCGGACTGCGGCGCCGCGTGTTGCCACCGCTGCCGCCGCAATGGCGATCGCGCTGGTGGCGTGGCTCGTCCTCGACGCACGCTGGACGGTGAGCCTCGTGCGCCAGGTCCGCGACACCGCGCAGCAGTACGCGGGCAAGGATTGGCGCGAGCGGCAGCTGGCCAACGAGGATGGCGCGCTGTTCGCATTCATCGACAAGGCGCGCGCAATGCTGCCCGGCCCGAATGCCCGCGTCTTCGTCGTCGCCGACGCCGATTACCTGCGCGCGCGGGCTGTCTATCACCTGTACCCGTACAACGCGTGGTACGTCCCGGCGCGGAACATGCTGCCTCCCGCGGACCGGCTGCACAAGGGCGACTGGATCGTCGTCTATCAGCGGCGCGGCGTCGAGTACGACGCGGCGACCCGCCACCTGCGCTGGGATGGAGGCGCGACGATCGCGGCCGAGCTCAAGCTGCTCGACCACGGCGGCGCGCTGTTCGAGGTCCAATGACCCGCGCGACGACCGGCAAGCAGCGAGTCCCGCGATGATCGACGCGCTGCGCCTGGCCGCCGGCTGGGCCCTCCCCTGGCTGCTCGGGATCGCACTGGTGGCATCGCTGGCCCCGCGCGGCGAGCGTGCGCGCACACCGGGCATCGCCGCCTGGACCGCCGGCTGCGGCTTCCTCGCCGGCGCGTTCGTGCTGACGCTGTGGATGCGCGCGGTGTCGATGCTGCAGATGCGCTACTCGGTCGCGATCGTCGCGCTGCCGCTCGCCGGCGTCGCGCTGGTGCTCGCGGCAATCGCCCGGCGCCGGCTGCGCGAGCCGCGGGCCGCCGCACCGACGGGTGCCGCCGATGATGCGCCGTCGCGCGCGGCCAGGCTGCTGTGGTTCGGCATCGCCGGCTGGATCGCGCTGCGCTTCGTCCTGCTGTTGCTGGAAGTCCTGTGGACGCCGCTCTATCCCTGGGATTCGTGGGTGCAGTGGGCGACCAAGGCACGCGTCTGGTACGGCATGGGGCGGATGGTGCCGTTCGTCCACTCCGAGCAGTGGTTCGCGGCCAATGGCGCTGCGTGGTTCGATGCCGCCCCCAACTACCCGGCGACCGTTCCGCTGTGGCAGGTCTGGTCGAGCCTCGCGCTGGGACGCTGGGACGACGCGCTGATGAACCTTCCGTGGTGGCTCACCGCCGCCGCCCTCGCCCTCGC
>JAJXTF010000304.1 GCA_021784125.1 Pseudomonadota bacterium
GAATCTCCGGAGCATCTGCCGTCGGCTTCGCCGGGGTGCGACGCCGACGCCGATGTCCTTCGTCCGCACGCCGTCTCCGATGCAGCCATGCTGAGCGCCGCCACCACACGCTACGCGGCATTCTTCCGCCAGCCCGACGTCACGCGGCTGGTCGTGATGGCGCTGATCGCGCGGATGCCGCTCGGCACCGTCAACCTCGCGATGCTGCTGCACGTGCGCGCGATCACGGGCTCCTACGCCGACGCGGGCGCGACCGTGGGTGCCTGCCTCGCCGCCGCGGCCATCACCGCGCCTTTCGTCGGGCGCTTCATCGACCGCAACGGCGCACGCGCCGTTCTGCTGGTCACCGGCATCGTGTATCCGGCGGCGCTGCTGGTGATCTGGCTCGCGCAGCCGCTGTCGCTGTCTGCGCATGGCCTCTGGGCAATCGCTGCGATCGCGGGCGCCTTCGCGCCACCGGTCGCCGTGCTGACGCGCACGATGTGGCGACACCGCTTCGAAAGCGAGCGCGACCGGCGCACCGCATTCGCGCTCGATTCTGTCGTCGTCGAGCTCGTCTTCACCGCGGGGCCCGCACTGATCGCGCTGCTGCTCGCGATCGGCTCGCCCGTGGTCGCGTTCGGCGCGGCCTTCACCTTCGCGGCGCTGGCCGTGCCGGTGTTCGCCGCTTCGCCGGCGATGCGCTACCTGCAGCACGACCGGACCCCGAAACGCCACCTGCTGGGACCGCTGACCGAGGGCAAGCTCCTCGTCGTCTATGCGACGACGCTGATGACTGCCTTCTCGCTGGGGCTGCTCGAGGTGGCTTACCCGGGGTTCGCGACGCAGTCGGGCCATACGCCGCTCGCCGGCATCCTGATCGCGATCAACTCCGTCGGCAGCGCTGCCGGCGGCCTGCTCTATGGCGGCATGCACGTCGCCCTTCCCGTCGAGAAGCAGCTGCGGCGCCTGCTCGTGATGCTCGCGCTTTCGCTGGCGCTGCAGGCCGCCATTTCGTCGGTCGGCCTGCTGATGGTGGCGGCGCTGTTCGCGGGGATCTGCATCGCGCCGACGGTCACGATCGCGTCGGTGCTGGTGTCCACTTGCGCACCGCGGCGCTACGCGACCGAGGCCTTCACCTGGTCGACGACCTCCATCGTCACCGGCATCGGCGCAGGCAATGCGCTGGGCGGGTTGCTGGTCGAGCGCCACGGCGCGTCGCTGGTGTTCCTGGCGTCGGCAGCCGCGGCGCTCGGCGCCTCGATCTGCGCGCTGGCCTTGCGCCCGGGCAGCGCCCGTTAGAATCGACGTTTCGATGGAGCTTGCCGCCATGACGACACCCCAGACGATGCGCCACGTTGCCGTTCGTGCAGCCGGACCGCCCGAGGTCATGCAGATCGCCGAGGGACCCGTGCCGACGCCGCGCGCGGGCGAAGTGCTGATCGAGGTGGCCTGGGCCGGCATCAACCGCCCAGACTGCGCGCAGCGCGCGGGCAGCTACCCGCCGCCGCCCGACGCTTCGCCGATCCTCGGTCTCGAGATCGCGGGCCGCATCGTCGCCTGCGGCGAAGGCGTCACCGGCTGGAAGGTCGGTGACGAGGTCTGTGCGCTGACCCCGGGGGGCGGCTACGCCGAATACTGCACGACCCCGGCAGCGTGGTGCCTGCCGATCCCCAAGGGCTGGTCGCTGGAGCAGGCCGCGAGCCTGCCGGAGAACTACTTCACCGTCTGGAACAACGTGTTCGATCGTGCGGGATTGAAGGGCGGCGAATCGTTCATGGTCCACGGCGGCACCAGCGGCATCGGCCTCGCCGCAATCCAGCTCGCCAAGGCCTTCGGCGCCAAAGTGATCGCCACCGCGGGCTCGCCCGACAAGACCGCGTTCTGCCTGAAGATGGGCGCCGACCACGCGATCGACTATCGGACGCAGGATTTCCAGGAGGAGATCAAGACGATCACCCACAAGCGCGGCGTCGACGTGATCCTCGACATGGTCGGCGGCGACTACATCGAGAAGAACCTGAAGTGCCTGGCGCTCGAGGGGCGCCTGTCGCAGATCGCCTTCCTCAAGGGCAGCCGCGTCGAATGCGACTGGCGCTTCATCATGATGAAACGCCTGACCGTCAGCGGCTCGACGCTGCGCGCGAGCCCCACCGAGCGCAAGGCCCGGCTCGCCAGCGAGCTGCGCGAGAAGGTGTGGCCCCTGCTGGAGCGCGGCGAGGTGAAGACGATCATCCACGCGTCTTTCGACCTCGCCGATGCAGCCAAGGGCCATGCGCTGATGGAGTCGTCAAAGCATATCGGCAAGATCATGCTGCGGGTGAAGGGATAGTCGCAGCGCGTTCTCACCGCGGCATTCGGTAGCGAATGCTGCAATGGCGGCAACAACACCAGCCGCGATACGACCGATGGACGAGTGCAACGCGCGTGGCGGGGACGTACCGTTGACGGATACAATTCGTGTGGACACAGCGGGGCTCCGAGCGTCGAATCATCTCCATGAGGCACTGCAATGAGCGGGAGCAAAGGCGGTTCGAAGCGTTCGTCGCGCGACGATGACGACGCACCCGAACTGACGACCAAGTCGCTTGCGACCGGTCAGTGGACGGTCGGGGGAACGCCGGTATCTCCAGAGGAAGGACGCGCGGCGTTTCAGCGTGCGATGAAACGCGGGCGTCCGCGCAGCGAGTCACCGCGGACCATGGTATCCCTGCGCCTCGAGCGCGACGTCCTCGCGGCGCTTCGGGCAACCGGGCGTGGCTGGCAGACGCGAGTCAACGCCCTGCTGCGTGAAGCAGTGCTGAAGAAACGCGACTGACCTCAGTACGTCGCCCTTCCGCCGGAGAGGTCGAACACCGCGCCGGTCGAGAACGAGCACTCCTCGGAGGCGAGCCAGCACACCATGGCGGCGATCTCCTCGACGCTGCCGAAGCGCCCCATCGGGATCTTCGACAGCATGAAGTCGATGTGCTGCTGGGTCATCTGGTCGAAGATCGCCGTGCGCACCGCGGCGGGCGTGACGCAGTTGACGCGGATGTCGGTCTTGGCGAGCTCCTTGCCCAGCGATTTGGTGAGCCCGATCACCGCGGCCTTGGACGCGCTGTAGGCCGGGGCGTTCGAATTGCCCTCCTTGCCCGCGACCGACGCGATGTTGACGATGCGGCCGTAGCCCGTCTTGCGCATGATCGGCACGATCGCGCGATTGCAGTAGAAAAGCCCGTGGACGTTGACGTCGAACACGTGGCGCCAGGCGTCGACCGGGTATTCCCAGGTCGTCGTGTTGGGGCCGGTGACGCCTGCCGAGCAGACCAGCACGTCGATGCCGCCCATCGCGGCCTCGGTGGTCCGGGCCGCGCGCTCGACCGCGTCGTTGTCGACGATATCGAGCGGAATCACGAC
>JAJXTF010000305.1 GCA_021784125.1 Pseudomonadota bacterium
CGGGTCGCTGAACAGATTCGCCGTGCCCCACAACAGCTTGACCCCGGTGCGCTGCATCTGTGCGGCCAGCACCGGTTCGATCCGCTGGAGACTCGTCTGGTGCTCCCGAAGCGTCGTCGCGCTCGCCATCACGTCGACGTCGTGGAAAGTGAAATAAGGCACGCCGAGACGTGACAGGAAGTCGAAGGCGGCCTGCGCCTTTTGCGCCGCCATCGCCTGCGTGGTGACCGGCCCGAGCCAGGGGCGCGCCAGCGTGCCTGCGCCGAAGACGTCGTTCCCGGCCCAGTTGAACGAATGCCAATAACATACCGCGCAACGCAGCCAATCGCGCATCGGCTTACCGAGGACGACCCGAGCGGGATCGTAGGCCCGATAGGCCAGATCGCGGGGGGAATCGGGCCCTTCGAATTCGATCGTTGCGAATCGCGCAAAATCGTTCATCGCGGAAACTCCTTGAAGAGGGGCTGCAGACGCCAATAAAGATCCACGTACGCGGGACGCCGGGACTCTATCCATTGCGTCAGGTCAGCCCGCGGCAATATCTCGTCGTGCACCGGCGGTGGCCGGCAGACCATGCGGGGATCCGCCCCATCGCAGGCCACCTGCGCGAGACGCGCGGCACCGAGCGCCGCGCCGACCTCGGCGCCACCGCGCAACACCACGGGTTGCGCCAAGGCCGAGGCCAGCAGCTCGAGCCAATAACGCAAACGCGATCCGCCGCCGACCGCGCAGAGCCGTTCGAGGCGGCCGCCGGCGGCGAGCAGTGCCTGTTGGCCCTGGGACATCCCCTGCGCGACGCCCTCGAGCACCGACAGCACGAGATCCGCGGCCGTCGTTTCGATACCGAGGCCGAAGAACACGCCGCGCGCCCGCGGATCGTTCCACGGCGTGCGTTCGCCCGTCAGGTACGGCAGGAACATCGGCGTGTCGGTGCGCGGTCCCCGCTCCATCGCTGCCGCGACCGCGGTTGGAGCGTCGATGAAGCCGCCGACACGGGCGACCCAGTCGAGTGCGCTGGCGGCGCTGAGCATGACCGCCATCTGATGCCACCGCTCGGGCAGCGCATGGCAGAACGCGTGCACGGCGCGCTCGACGTTCGGCCGGAATCGGTCGGTCACGACGAACAGAACGCCCGAGGTTCCGAGCGACAGCAAGCCGTCACCCGGCTCGATGACACCGCTCCCGACGGCGCTCGCCGCATTGTCGCCCCCGCCACCGGCGACCGGGACCTCGCCGATCCCGAGCTCCGTCGCGATCGTCTTCAGGACACGCCCCGACACCGCCGTTCCTTCGACGAGGCGCGGCATCTGCGCCCGTCCGAGTCCGGTCGCGGCGAGCATCCCGTCGGACCAATCGCGGCGGGCGACGTCGAGCCAGAGCGTACCGGCGGCATCCGACATGTCGCTGACGCGCTCGCCGGTCAATCGCAGCCGCAGGGTGTCCTTGGGCAGCAGCACGGTCGCTACCTGCGAGAAGATTGCCGGTTCGTGCTTGCGGATCCACACGAGTTTCGGCGCCGTGAAGCCCGGCATCGCAAGATTGCCGGTGATCTCGCGCGACGCCGGTTCCGCGCGCTCGAGTTCGGCGCACTCGAGGGCGCTGCGCGCATCGTTCCAGAGGATCGCGGGACGCAATACCCGATCGGCGGCATCCAGCAATACCGCACCATGCATCTGTCCGGACAAGCCGACGCCACGGATGCTTCTGCGGATCGCGGCGGGCAGCGCGCGAATCGCCGCGACCGTCGCCTGCCACCACTCCTCGGGATCCTGCTCCGACCACCCGGGCTGCGGACGCGAGACGCGAAGCGACGTCGAATGCTCGGCGAGGATCGCGCCGTCCTCGTCGGCGGCGACGACCTTCACGCCGGAAGTTCCCAGGTCGATCCCCAAATACGCGCCGCTCAATTGCACTCCCCGCCTCTTTCCGAGGGCGGCCCGGCCTAAACTACTTTTCCGAATCCCTATTCTAGTTTATCGTAGTCTACACGGGGGACATGCGCCGCGCGACCGCGCGTCGCGACGACGCCCCGGCATCGCACCGCAAGAAACCGCACCGACCGGAGGACGCCCATGCAATTCGGCATCGCCAATGCGATCCGCAACCATCCCGACCGACCGTACCGGCTCGAAGACGTCTATCGCGATTACGTCGGCGATGCCCTTCTCGCCGAAGAGCTCGGCTTCGACTTTTCATGGTACGGCGAGCATCGCATGACGCGCTGCCAATGGACGCCCTCGCCGCTCGCGGTCTGCTCGTGGGTCGCGGCGAAGACGCAGCGCCTTCGGGTCGGGCCGCAGGTGCTCTGCCTGCCCTTTCACAATCCGATCCGCGTCGCCGAGGACGTCGCCGTGATCGACCTGCTGTCGAACGGTCGGTTCGATTTCGGCGTCGGGGTGGGCTCGCAGTTCGAGGAGTTCCGCACCTTCCGGATCGACCCGAAGGAACGCAACGGCCGCACCTGGGAAGCGATCGACCTGATTCGCCGCTGTTTCACCGAACGCGAGACGTTCAGCCACAAGGGCAAATACTTCGACTTTCCCGAGATCACCATGACGACCCAGCCCTCTCAAAAGGAGATGCCGATCTGGTGGGGCGGGATGGGGCCGCAGAACCTCGCACGAGCCGCCGAACGGGGGTTCCACCTGATGGCGGGTGGATCGAAGGACGGCTCCGAGGCATTCGATCAAGCGCTTCGAGACGCGGGCCGCGATCCGGCACGACACTCGATCGGCCCGATGACCTTCACCTGCATCGCCGATACCGAGGAACAGGCCTGGGAGGCGAGCCTCGAAGGGATCCACTATTTCCTGAACTTCTACATGCTGCGGCGAAACCTCGAAGGCAAGCTGCCGGGACCCGAGGCCGAGATCACGCGCAAGACGATCAAGGAGAACAATCTCAAGATCAGCCCGCACTTCGCGCTCGCGATCGGCACGCCGGACCAGGTCGCGCGCCACTACGAAAAGATCAAGGCCGGCGACGCCGGCCGCATCACCCACCTCGTCTGCTCGCCCCGCCACGCGGGGATGAGCACCGAAGCGGCTCACCGTACCATGCGCTACTTCGCGCAGTACGTCATGCCGATCTTCCGCTGAGGGACGCCGATGACCGCGACTCCCCGCAAGCTCCGTTTCGCGTACATGGACCACTGGCGCATCGACGGCCCGCAGGGGTACGTGTCGCAATATGCTTCGGTCAAATTGCTCGATTCCTTCATCAAGCAGGTATCCGCGCTCGGTTTCGAAGCGATCGAGACCTTCGACTTCCACCTCGGTGTGCTCGCGGATCTGTTCGGGTCCCTGCCGAACGCGCGAAATTTCCTCCAAGAACGCGGGATCGACCGGATCCTGAGTCTGTTCTTCGCGGTTCTCT
>JAJXTF010000306.1 GCA_021784125.1 Pseudomonadota bacterium
GCGTCCGCAGTGTTCGCAAATACGGTGCTTGCGCGGATCGACTACGCGGCGTTTTCGCGGTGCGAGCTTGGCCGGCGTGACGATGTTGAGGCAATGCACGCACCGCCCGTGGTGGTGCAGCGTCGTCTCGCCACAACAGCGGCAGTGAACGCGCTCCATGCCGAGTTGACCGGATAGGAGCGGTTCCTCGTCCGGCTCGTTCACTTGCGCCCAATCGTCACGACGACGAGGTAGATCGCGGCGACGATTGGCGTGAGGACGACGAGGAGCGCCACGATTGCCGACAGGTTCAGGTTTGCAGATGGTGGGAATTTGCGCGTCACTGTGGCTCCCCTCCGGGCGTTTTGCGGTCGAATAGTTCCCCGGCAAGCATCGGGGTGAGGTCGTCGAGGAAGATCAGCGCAACGGCATCGTGACCGTCCCCGCGCGCGATGACGATGGGGATGTCGCCGGTTTCGCAAGCCTTGAGAGCCTGATCCATCCAAGCGTAAAACCCGAGCCGCTTGCGGCGTTTGCACTCCATACGGAACTTGCCGACCTGGATGTCGTCGCCTCCGTCGCGCGCCTGCTCCAGCTTGCGCTTCACGACGCGCCCTAGGCGCTCTGACAGGTAGCCGGCGATCTCTCGCTCGAACGCCGCCCCCTTCGCCCGCTCCGATCTGCCCATGCCAAGCCCTCCGTCCTACCGTCCGCCGCTCGCCGATTCGATGTACTCGACCAAGGTCCGCTTGTGCTGCGCCAAGTCGCGGTTCTCGATCCGCAGCCGCTTGTTGTCGTCGAGCAGGGATCGCACCGTCGGGATGATCGCGGTGAGATGGCCGCTCAACGTCGCGAGCTTGCCCTCGAGCGCCGTGGTCTTGGCCTTCTGCCGGGTGAGGCGAGCGGTGAGCCGTTCGACTTCCTCGCGCTTGCTCATAGGCCGGCTCCATCGTTGCTGGTGAGGCGTGCCGAGGCGTCTATTCTGCGGTCTGGAGCGGCTACCCCTTGGCTTGGTAGCGGGTCGGTGCCGATCTCCGCTCCTGTGCGCGACCGAGCACCTAGAATCGCCATCGGCGAGGTGATCCAGAAGCCCCGGACGTTCCGGGACATGCCGCGCACCTCCATCTCGGCCGTTGTCAGACAACGGCGCTCGAGCGGCTGATAGGTTCCGGTCCGGTGCCGGTCAAAGGCGCGAGTCGAATTGAAATACTCGCCGCACATCGGACACCGGCAGCGATCGCCGCTGAACTTTTTTCGTGCGCTCATGCGGCACCCGCTAGGCGCCGATCCCACCGGCGCACCACCGCGCCGAGTTGGCGCGCGAGGTCGGCGAGGATGGCGGAATCGGCGCGCGGCGGGTCGAACGCGAGGGTGGGTCTACCGCGCGGGACGTCGACGCCGAGCTTGCGGAGCCGGCTGCACACGTACCCGTGGTTCATCCCCAACGCTTCGGCGATCTCGCGCCGGGTCTTGCCCGATGCGGCAAGCGCGCGCATCTGCTCGTCACGCGCTTTGACTTTGGCTCGCTTCATCGTCCACCTCGCACAGTGTTTTCGCCTCGGCTGCGGTTTTGAGCCGCATCCCTAGAGGCTCGTTGGAATGCCCATCGCACCGCCAGGCCTCGTAAAGCCAGCGGCCATGTACCCTGACTCTCGACACGCGGTAGACCCCGCTCGTGAGGGAATAGGCGGAGATGCGCTCCCACTTCATCGCTAGAAATCCTCCACGCTGCGGTCGCTGAATTTTTGTGGTCCGCTTTCCGAGTAGGCGCCCGTCACCTTGTCGTAGATCAACGTCGTGCCGCCGCCGGCCTTACCGACCTCGCGGAAGCGGATCTTCTGGACGTGGATCTCGACCTGCGGATTCTCGGCATCGTTGAGGTCGCGGTAGACCACGATCCCGTTGTCCGCCTTGTTGCGCCAATGCGCGCTGCCCGAGATGTCATAGAGATTTGGAACCGGGTACTTCCCGTCCTTATCTCGATACATTTTCGCAGGGTGCGCGACCATGAAAACATGCACCTTCGAACGTCGCGCGAACTGCCGAACGCGCCGCAGACAGTCCGAGATGTACGCCGTCTCTGTCATCTTGTCGGGCCGCTGCTGCTCGATCTCGTTCCATGGGTCGATCACGAGCGCGTTGATTCCCCATCGCGAGACGAGTTGCGACGCCGTTTTGAGGATCCACTCGATAGTCCAATCGGATTCGTCGTCCGGAAGCAGAAACCGCATGTGCGCGTCGAGCCAGTCGATTTCGCGGTCCTTGCGCTCCGGCGACATGCGCTGTCGCGGGCCATCGTTGAACGGGATTCGCGCGTGATGCTCAAGCATCCGCTTCATGTGGTTTTGGAGCGGCTGATTCTCGGGGGAAAACACCGCGAAGCGCCAATGTTCGTTCTCGGCGAGGTTCACCATCACGCCGTCCAGCCAGTTGCTTTTGCCGCTGTTCGGTGTGCCGGTGACAATCGAAAGTTCTCCCTCCCTCACGGTGTACCACTCGTCGAGCGATCTCCAGCCGGTCGATTTGCCGCGCCGCGTGCCGTTGGTGTAAAGCTCGTCGAGTTCGCGCCGCAGGTCGAACGGGCGGATCACCCCACGTAGTGGAACCTGCTCCGCGTTGTCGATGCACTCGCGCAGCACGGACGCGCCGAACGAGCGCAGCACGTCGTTCGCGTCTTTGCACTCGGTCGCCCACGTCACTCGCCGGCATTTCTCTGGGCCGAAGCGGCGGATCAGTTCCTCCGCCAAGCGGATCCCTGGCGCGTCGCTATCGACGGCGATCACCCATTCCTTGACCGCCTCAAGCCGCTCGTCGTCGAGGAACGAGAATTTGCTCGCGTAGTCCCGCGAGTTCGGGGTCGGCGCGCCGTCCGGCACTGAAACGCAACTCGTGATCCCCGCCGTCTCGACGCTGAGCTTGTCGATCTCGCCCTCGACGATCACGCAGCGCGCATTGTCGATGTCGTCGTACCCGTAGAGGATCCGCTCCGCGCCTGCCTCCATGCGAAAGTTCTTTTCCCTGTCGCGGTATTTGACGTTCACCAGTTCGCCATTGCGGTGATAGGGAAACGCAATCGCCGCGACGTGATCCTCAACTTGCGGCATGTACACCCGCGCGACGCCGATTCGATTGCGCTGCGTTACGGCAGACGTAACGCCCCGCTCGGCGAGGTACGCGGCTGCGCCTCCAAGGGTCGTAGCCGGCGCCTCCGGCTTGCGGAACCTTGGCTTCGCCCAACCGGGATGCACAACCGTCGGCGACTCGCCAAGCGATCCGGTCCAACCGCAGTGGGCGCAGTGCCAGACCCCGCGATCCACGTTCACGCTGAGACATTTTGCGTTGCGTTTTTTGCGCTGCGCCGAGCATTGTGGGCAGGTCGTGTCAGTCTCGCCGG
>JAJXTF010000053.1 GCA_021784125.1 Pseudomonadota bacterium
TCGGGGCACGTTGTCTTCAGCCAGGAATCGCCGCTGCCCGATCGGTCCTGGGCCGCGCGCGGAATCCGTCCTGTCCTGTTGCTGTCTGGGTTGTCGGGTGTCTTCGGGTTCTCAGAAGCGGAAATGCGAGAACGCCTTGTTGGCTTCCGCCATCCGATGCACTTCCTCGCGCTTCTTGACGGCGCCGCCGCGACCCTCGGAGGCCTCGAGAAGCTCGGCCGCGAGTCGCTGACCCATCGATTTTTCGCCCCGCTTGCGCGCGGCCTCGCGCAGCCAGCGCATCGCCAGCGCCATCCGGCGGACCGGACGCACCTCGACCGGCACCTGGAAGTTGGCACCGCCGACGCGACGGCTCTTGACCTCGACCATCGGGCGCGAGTTGGCGAGCGCCTGGTTGAAGACTTCGAGCGGATCCTTCCCGCCCTTCTTCGAGATCTGCTCGAACGCGCCGTAGATGATGCGTTCGGCGACCGACTTCTTGCCGCCGGTCATCAGAACGTTGATGAACTTGGCGACGTCGACGTTCGTGTACTTGGGATCCGGAAGGATCTCGCGCTTGGGGATTTCTCTGCGTCTCGGCATGATGGACTCCGTCAGGACTTGGGCTTCTTGGCGCCGTACTTCGACCGCGCCTGCTTGCGGTCCTTGACGCCGGCCGTGTCGAGGGCGCCGCGCACCATGTGGTAGCGGACGCCGGGCAGGTCCTTGACGCGACCGCCGCGAATGAGCACGACCGAGTGCTCCTGCAGGTTGTGCCCTTCGCCGCCGATGTAGCTGATGACCTCGAAGCCGTTGGTCAGCCTAACCTTGGCGACCTTGCGCAGAGCGGAATTGGGCTTCTTGGGAGTGGTCGTGTAGACCCGCGTGCATACGCCGCGCTTCTGCGGGCTTTCCTGCAGCGCCGGGACCTTGCTTTTCGAAACGGCGGGCTCACGGCCCTTCCGCACGAGCTGATTGATGGTTGGCATCTAAGTCGTTCCGCTCTGGTTTTCCTGAGTGTGCGTCGCCCGTCGCTTGCGCTCGGGACCGCAGGGCTCATGCCTCACAAATCAAAGTGGCCCAAGCAACCCGCCCCGCGCGATCCGCGAGACGCCGGCCCAGGCCACCTTCGTGCGCCGCAGGCCGCGCCATGGGACGCGATCCGGGTACGCACACCCCAGGATGCCGATCAATCAGGGCAGCCGGTGGGGAAAGACCGCGATTATAGGCCGATCGAGCCGCGATAGTCAACGCCTTGCACCGACATATGCAGCCGGCGGCCGGGGAATGAAAACCGCGGCCGACCGGCGATGCCGGGCGACCGCGGAATGCCCCAGTGCGCGAGGGAAGGGAGGTGCTTCCCGCCCCGGGGACCGAAACCCCTGCGCCACCGGCGCAGCGAAGGTGGAGGCGCCGGTTACTGGTAGCTCATCGGCGTGTTGGCGACATAGACTCCCGCCCAGCCCGCGCTCGTAACCGGCTCCAGCATGCTCGCGGCGATCGAGAGATAACCCTCGCGGAAGCCGTCGCGCTCGATTCCCAGCGCAGTGACCACCGAACCGGTCGGCGCGAGAGGATCGATCGCCGTCCCGCTCGAGCCGAGTTCGACGACCTTCACGAACGGAGCCCAGCTGTTCCTGTACATGTAGATGCCGTCGACGCCTGAGCGGGTCGCCTTGTAGGCAACGCGGATCGCATACGGATACCTGCCGGAAACCGCAGGGAATGCCGATGCGCGCCAGCGCGGCGGCTCGCCCTCGCCTTCGTCACCCCCGCCCGTGCCCGGGGGCTGGCCCGAGAACACCCAGAAGATGAAGTCCTGCAGGCCGTTCTTCCCGGTCTTCGCGATCACCTTGTTGGTGTTGTTGCGCGTGTCGTAGAGGAAGATTCCCTGGTGCACGGGAATCTCGACGGCGTGCCCGGACGGATACGTGGCGTCGCAGTAATCGATCAGGTCCTGATTGCCATCGGTGGGGCAGATCAGGGTCTCGGAGGTGAATTCGCTCCCCCATGCAGCCCAGTACGCGACGTAGCGCCCGTCGGACGATACCGACAGCGACTCGCCGAACGCGGTGAATCCCGCGCCTGCCGCTTCGCCCGGCACCTGGCCGCCGATGCCCACCAGCGTCTGCAGCACTGCCGGCTGGGCCTGCTGCACATCATAGAGCCGCGCGCGATAGATGCCGCCCATCGTCGGGGCATCCTCGTTGTCGAGGCCGACGAAGAACATGTAGCCGCCGCCGGCGCTCGGCGGTGCCGTCGATCCGAATTTCACGGTGCCGCCGGCTGGCTGGTTGGGAATGCGCGTGGTGCTGTCTGCGATCTTGTAGATCGGGCTCCTCCCCCAGTTCACCGAAACGTTCCGGTAGTAGACGCCGGTCATGCCGACGGTGCTGACCGGATCGGTGTAATTGCCCTTGAACGCGATCGTCGTTCCGCCGGTCACTGCGGCCGACCCGGGGAACTGGTCGAAGCGCGTGCCCGGCGCCGCCCCCGGGACCTGGAACCACGGGAACACCAGCTGGTTGTTGGGCCAGGTGACGGCACCCAGCAGGCTCGTGCCCGTCGTCAGCGCGCCTCCGGGGTTCGCGTAGACGCCGGCCGTGCCGACGCGCGTCTCGGTCCCGTCGGCGAGCAGGTACGTCCAGACCGGCTGCGACTGGCCGCGCGTGGCGATCGTGGGCGAGAGCGCGTCGATGCGCGGGAACGCCGGAAATTCGTTGAACTGCGCCAGTTCGCCGTTGTAGTACGTGTTGTTCGGCTGCGGCACCGTCGAGCCTACGGCGGTGATCTGCGTCAGCGGCCCGTTCACGCGCATGTCGCGCTTGTAGACGCCGCGAACCGGCTGCTGCGGCCCCTTGCTGCGGGCGCGGAACACCACCTGCCCGGCCGCATTGACCGACGGCTGGTTGTAACTGTTGAACAGCTTGGATGAATTGGGCATCACGTAGCTGTTGTTGACCACCGTCTTCCAATTGAAGGGCTGCGCCTGGACCGTCGCAACTGCACCCGGCAGTGCGAGCCCGATCGCCAGCATCAACCCAATCCCATAACGCGCCTTCATCGAAGTCTCCGCTCGTAGTTTTCCGCTTGATTGCGACTGTTTCGGTTCGTCCGGACCGCGGGACGGGCGGCCATCCGCTTGCGGCGCCCTGCGATCCTGGCCGAACGATAGGCGTCCGACCGGGCCGGAGGTTTGCGATCAATCAGCTTTGTCGGGCGAGCCGACGGGCGGCGGCGCAGGCGGACTTGCGGCGGGTGGGCAGGCCGCGGGCGTCCCCACCGCGGACGCCCGGCGCCGTTCTCCTTCCGCGGCTGGCGCGGCTGGCGCCGGCCCGGTCGTTCATTTATCCTGACGCGCGGCCAACCATCACGAGTGGAGTGCGATTCAATGCCAAGAGCGATTTCCTTCATTGCCGGCGCGATGCTGGCGCTGACTGCCACCGCAGCAGCTGCCCAGCCGAGCGACAGTGCCGACCAGGCAGCGCGGTCGATCAACCCCTACGTGTACATGAGCGACGCGCACGGCGACAAGGTGCTGGTGTCGACGACCTTCTGGCGCAACGACCAGGAGTACGACGTGCGCTCGCTGCGGCGCCTCTACGCGGTGATGTCGGCCCTCGAAAAGCAGGGCTTCAAGAAGAACGACCAGGTCAGCATCGACTGGAACAAGAAGGAAAACGTGATCCGCTGCGCGATCTACCTCGAAAGCCGCCAGGCGGGGCGCGGCGGCAAGACCGGAACGCGCGTGTGGTGCGACGAGAGCGGCCTCGGCGAATTCGCCGTGAACCCGTCCGACGAGCCGAAGCACGTCGACCTCGTCATGCAGCGTTTCGCCACGCAGTACGCCGGCGCGAAGCGCAACCTCGGCAAGTGACCCGATGCGGGGCCGGCGGCAGCCCGCCGGCCCCGCGTTTCAGAACGTCGGAATCGGCTCCCCCGCCTCGGGCGCGTTCATCTCGTTCGCCTCGAACTTGTGCGGGAAGTAGTACGCCTTCGCCTGCTCCCACTTGCCGGGATCGTTGTTCGGATCGGCGTACTTGATGTCGAAGGGTCCGACGCCGTAGACCTCGACGATCGTCGCCTTCTTGGTGAACGCGTACTGCTGTGCCTTCGCGGGCAGGTAGAGGAACCCCCCCGGCTTCACTGCGCGCGCGTACTTCTTGTTGTAGGTCGCGTCGTTGGCGACGAAGAGCTCGCCCGAGAGCACCGTGAGCTGCTCGGGCTGGCTGTGCCAATGGAACGGGATCCTGTACTTCGCCGGCAGCAGCATGCGCATCACGAACGGTTCCGCCGCGCCCGGATCGCCGTAGAGAACCGCGACCTTGGCGCCCTTGGGGAACGCCGGCGGTGCCGGGCTCCAGCGGATGCTCCGGGCGTTGATCAGCACCTGCTCGGGCGGCTGCGCTTCCGCGGCGACAGCGACCGTCGAGAAGGCGACTACCGCGACGCCTGATGCCAGAAAGGGGAGCAAACGACGGCAAGACTTCATGGCGACCGCCTCCTGTGCGTGTGCGTCGACCGGTTCCGCGATGGGGTGATGCACCGCACATCGGCCAGCCGGCGCGGTAATGGCCGGCTAGCATAGCTTGGCCGGCATCCGTTGGCAAAGCCCGAAAAAAAACCGGCGATTGCTCGCCGGTTCGAGATCCAAGCCCTCGCCGCCGCGGATCAGGCGGCGTCGGCGGACACCTCGGACGCGGGCACGGCCGGCGCTTCCTCGCCGGTCCCCAGCAGCGCCGCATCCGGTCCGAGCAGCTTCTGGCGCCGGCGCGCGTTGTGATAGGCGAGGCCGGTGCCGGCGGGAATCAACCGGCCGACGATCACGTTCTCCTTCAGGCCGCGCAGCTCGTCCCGCTTGCCCATGATCGCCGCTTCGGTCAGCACCCGCGTCGTCTCCTGGAAAGACGCTGCCGAGATGAACGAGTCCGTCGACAGCGACGCCTTGGTGATGCCGAGCAGCATGTGCTCGTAGGTCGCCTCGTGCTTCGTCTCGTCGTTCTTCATCTTGTCGTTCTCGTCGAGCAGGTCCGAACGCTCGACCTGCTCGCCCTGGATGAAGCGCGAATCGCCGGCGTCGCTGACCTGCACGCGGCGCAGCATCTGCCGCACGATCACCTCGATGTGCTTGTCGTTGATCTTGACGCCCTGCAGTCGGTAGACGTCCTGCACTTCGTCGGTGATGTAGCGCGCCAGCGCTTCGACGCCGAGGAGCCGGAGGATGTCGTGCGGGTCGGCCGGGCCGTCGACGATCGTCTCGCCCTTGTTGACGACCTGCCCGTCGTGGACGGTGACGTGCTTGTCCTTCGGGATCAGGAACTCGTGGGCGGCGCCGTCGAGGTCCGTGATGACCAACCGCTGCTTGCCCTTCGTGTCCTTGCCGAACGACACGGTGCCCGTGACTTCCGCCAGCGTGCCGGCGTCCTTCGGCGCACGCGCCTCGAACAGCTCGGCCACGCGCGGCAGGCCGCCCGTGATGTCGCGCGTCTTCGAGGTCTCCTGCGGAATCCGCGCGAGAACCTCGCCGACGGTGACCTGCTGGCCGTCCTTCACCGTGATGATCGAGCCGAGCTGGAACGTGATGTTGACCGGCATGTCGGAGCCCGCGAGGTGGATCTCGTTGCCCTCGGCATCGAGCAGCTTCACCTGCGGACGCACGCCCTTGGCGGTCGACGTCGCACGCCGCTTCGGATCGATGACGACCAGCGTCGACAGGCCGGTCACTTCATCGACCTGCTTCGCCACCGTCACGCCGTCCTCGACGTTCTCGAACTTCACCGTCCCCGCGTACTCGGTGATGATCGGCCGCGCCGTCGCGTCCCACTGCGCCAGCACCTTGCCTGCCTTCACCGTGTGGCCGTCCTTCACCTGCAGCGTCGCGCCGTACGGAACCTTGTGGCGCTCGCGCTCGCGGCCGTTGTCGTCCTGGATGATCACCTCGCCCGAGCGTGCGATGACGACGAGCTCGCCCTTGGCGCTGGTGACGTAGCGCATCAGCGCCGAGAAGCGCACCGTGCCCGCAGACTTGGACTCGACCTGCGAGGCCGCCGCCGTACGCGACGCCGCGCCGCCGATGTGGAACGTCCGCATCGTCAGCTGCGTCCCCGGCTCGCCGATCGACTGGGCGGCGATGACGCCCACCGCCTCGCCGACGTTGACCAGGTGGCCACGGCCCAGGTCGCGGCCGTAGCACGCGGCGCAGAGGCCATAGCGCGTGTCGCAGGTGAGCGGCGTGCGCACCTTGACCTCGTCGATGCCGAGGAGCTCGATCTGCTCGACCTCGTCCTCGCCCAGCAGCGTACCTGCCGGATAGAGCGTTTCCTGCGTTTCCGGGTTGACCACGTCGGAAGCCGCGACACGGCCGAGGATGCGCTCGCGCAGCGGCTCGATGACCTCGCCGCCTTCGACCAGCGCCTTCATCGCGACGCCGTTCTTCGTCCCGCAATCGTGCTCGGTCACGACGAGGTCCTGCGTCACGTCGACGAGGCGGCGCGTGAGGTAACCCGAGTTCGCCGTCTTCAGCGCCGTGTCGGCCAGGCCCTTGCGCGCACCGTGGGTGCTGATGAAGTACTGCAGCACGTTCAGGCCTTCGCGGAAGTTCGCCGTGATCGGCGTCTCGATGATCGACCCGTCGGGCTTGGCCATCAGGCCGCGCATGCCGGCGAGCTGCCGGATCTGCGCCGCGGAACCGCGCGCGCCCGAGTCGGCCATCATGAAGATCGAATTGAACGAGTCCTGCTTCACCTTCTTGCCTTCGGCATCGGTCACTTCCATCGTGCCGAGCTGTGCCATCATCGCCTTCGCGATGTCGTCACCGGCGCGACCCCAGATGTCGACGACCTTGTTGTAGCGCTCGCCCTGCGTGACCAGACCCGACGTGTACTGCGCCTCGATCTCCTTCACCTGCGCCTCGGAGTCGGCGATGATCCTGTGCTTCTCCTCCGGCACCAGCATGTCGTCGGCGGCAAACGAGATTCCGCCACGCGTGGCCAGCCCGTAGCCCGCCTGCATCAGCCTGTCGGCGAAGATCACCGTCTCGCGCAGTCCGCAGCGGCGGAAGCTCGCGTTGATGATCCGCGAGATCTCCTTCTTCTTGAGCGGCTTGTTGATGTACGAGAACGGCAGCCCCGGCGGCAGGATCTCGGACAGCAGGGCACGCCCGATCGTCGTGTCGTAGCGCGTGACCTTCTCGACCCGCTCGGTCTGCCCGTCCGGGCCGGTCTTCAGCTCCACTTCCTTGATCCGCACCTTGACCCGTGCGTGCAGCTCGGCCTGGCGCGACTCGTAGGCACGCGCCGCTTCCGCGACGTCCGCAAAGGCCGCGCCGTCGCCCAACGCGCCGATCCTCTCGCGCGTCGCGTAGTAGAGACCCAGGACGATGTCCTGCGACGGCACGATGCAGGGCTCGCCGTTCGACGGCAGCAGCACGTTGTTGGAGGCCAGCATCAGCGTGCGCGCCTCCATCTGCGCTTCCAGCGACAGCGGAACGTGAACGGCCATCTGGTCGCCGTCGAAGTCCGCATTGAACGCCGTGCAGACCAGCGGGTGCAGCTGGATCGCCTTGCCTTCGATCAGCACCGGCTCGAACGCCTGGATGCCCAGGCGATGCAGCGTCGGCGCGCGGTTCAGCAGCACCGGATGCTCGCGGATCACGTCCTCCAGGATGTCCCAGACGACGGGCTCCTGCGCCTCGACCATCTTCTTCGCGGCCTTGATCGTCGTCGCGAGGCCCATCGTCTCGAGCTTGTTGAAGATGAAGGGCTTGAAGAGCTCGAGCGCCATCAGCTTCGGCAGGCCGCACTGGTGCAGCTTGAGCTGCGGACCGACGACGATGACCGAGCGACCCGAGTAGTCGACGCGCTTGCCGAGCAGGTTCTGGCGGAAGCGGCCGCCCTTGCCCTTGATCATGTCGGCCAGCGACTTCAGCGGCCGCTTGTTGGCCCCCGTCATTGCCTTGCCGCGGCGGCCGTTGTCGAGCAGCGAATCGACCGCCTCCTGCAGCATCCGCTTCTCGTTGCGGACGATGATGTCGGGGGCCTTCAGCTCGAGCAGCCTCTTCAGCCGGTTGTTCCGGTTGATGACGCGCCGGTAGAGGTCGTTGAGGTCGGAGGTCGCGAAGCGGCCGCCGTCCAGCGGGACCAGCGGGCGCAGCTCCGGCGGCAGCACCGGCAGCACCTCGAGGATCATCCACTCGGGCTTGATCCCCGACTTGTGGAACGCCTCGAGGACCTTCAGCCGCTTGGCGATCTTCTTGATCTTGGTGTCCGAGCCGGTGGCCTCGAGCTCCTTGCGCAGCTTGTCGATCTCGCGCACGACCTCGAGGCTCTTCAGCAGCTCGCGGATGCCCTCGGCGCCCATCGTCGCCGAGAAGTCGTCGCCGTACTGTTCGAGCTTGGCGAGGTAGTCGTCCTCGGTCAGCAGCTGGCCGCGGTTGAGCGGCGTGAGGCCCGGATCGGTCACGACGAACGCCTCGAAATAGAGGACGCGCTCGATGTCGCGCAGCGTCATGTCGAGCACCATCCCCATCCGCGAGGGCAGGCTCTTCAGGAACCAGATGTGCGCTACCGGGCTCGCGAGCTCGATGTGACCCATGCGCTCGCGGCGGACCTTGGCGAGCGTCACCTCGACGCCGCATTTCTCGCAGATCACGCCGCGGTGCTTCAGGCGCTTGTACTTGCCGCAAAGGCATTCGTAGTCCTTGACCGGACCGAAGATCTTGGCGCAGAACAGGCCGTCTCGCTCGGGCTTGAAGGTCCGGTAGTTGATCGTCTCCGGCTTCTTGACCTCGCCGTACGACCACGACCGGATCTTCTCGGGCGACGCGAGGCCGATCTTGATCGCGTCGAATTCCTCTTCCTGCGTAACCTGCTTGAACAGATCGAGCAATGCTTTCATGTGTGATTCCTCAGTCGCGATCCATGTCGATGTCGATGGCCAGTGAACGGATTTCCTTCACCAGGACATTGAACGACTCGGGCATGCCGGCTTCGATCCGGTGCTCGCCCTTGACGATGTTCTCGTACACCTTGGTACGGCCGTTGACGTCGTCCGACTTGACGGTCAGCATCTCCTGCAGCGTGTACGCCGCGCCGTAGGCCTCCAGCGCCCAGACTTCCATTTCGCCGAAGCGCTGGCCGCCGAACTGCGCCTTGCCGCCCAGCGGCTGCTGGGTGACGAGGCTGTACGGCCCGGTGGAACGCGCGTGCATCTTGTCGTCGACCAGGTGGTGCAGCTTCAGCACGTGCATGTAGCCCACGGTGACCGGACGGTCGAAGGCCTCCCCGGTGCGCCCGTCGTGCAGCGTGACCTGGCCGCTCTTCGGCAGGCCGGCGAGCTCGAGCATGCTCTTGATCTCGATCTCGGTCGCACCGTCGAACACCGGCGTCGCGAACGGCACGCCGCCCCGGAGGTTGTGCGCGAGCTGCAGGATCTCGCCGTCGTCGAGCGATCCGAGCTCCTCGGGACGCCCGGTGCCGTTGTAGACCTTCTCGAGGAACTTGCGGACCTCGGCGGCCTTCGACTGCGCCTTCAGCATCTCGGCGATCTTGTGGCCGATGCCCATGGCTGCCCAGCCCAGATGGACCTCGAGGATCTGCCCGACGTTCATCCGCGAGGGGACGCCCAGCGGATTCAGCACGATGTCGACGGGCGTGCCATCGGCCATGTACGGCATGTCCTCGACCGGAACGATCTTGGACACGACGCCCTTGTTGCCGTGGCGTCCCGCCATCTTGTCGCCCGGCTGCAGGCGGCGCTTGACCGCCACGTACACCTTGACCATCTTCTGCACGCCCGGCGGCAGCTCGTCGCCCTGCGTCAGCTTGCGCTTCTTCTGCTCGAACATCTGGTCGAACTGGACGCGCAGCTGGGCGAGCGAATCCTTGCTCGCCTCGAGCTGGCGCGCCGACTCCTCGTCGGCGAGCCGGATGTCGAACCAGTCGTGGCGCGCGACCCCGTCCAGGTACTCCTTGTTGACCTTCGCGCCCTTGGCGAGCCGCTTGGGCCCGCCGTTGGCAACCTTCCCGACCAGGAGCTTCTCGATCCGCGCGTAGGCGTCGTTCTCGACGATGCGCAGCTGGTCGTTCAGGTCCTTGCGGTAGCCCCGGAGCTCGTCGTCGATGATCTGCGCCGCGCGCTTGTCGCGCTCGATGCCCTCGCGGGTGAACACCTGGACGTCGATCACCGTGCCCGAGATGCCCGACGGAACGCGCAGGCTGGTGTCCTTCACGTCGGAGGCCTTCTCGCCGAAGATCGCGCGCAGCAGCTTCTCTTCCGGCGTCAGCTGGGTCTCGCCTTTCGGCGTGACCTTGCCGACCAGCACGTCGCCCGCCTCGACCTCGGCGCCGATGTAGACGATGCCGGCGTCGTCGAGCCGGCCCAGCTGGGCCTCGCCCAGCGAGCTGATGTCGCGGGTGATCTCCTCGGCGCCGAGCTTGGTGTCGCGCGCGACGACGGAGAGCTCCTCGATGTGGATCGACGTGTAGCGGTCGTCACCGACCACGCGCTCGCTGATCAGGATCGAGTCCTCGTAGTTGTAGCCGTTCCAGGGCATGAACGCGACCAGCATGTTCTGGCCGAGTGCCAGCTCCCCCATGTCGGTCGATGCGCCGTCGGCGATGACGTCGCCGCGGGCGATGACGTCGCCGATGCGCACCAGCGGACGCTGGTTGATGTTCGTGTTCTGGTTGCTGCGCTTGTACTTGGTCAGGTTGTAGATGTCGACGCCGACCTCGCCCGCCGCCGTCTCCGCGTCGTTGACGCGGACGACGATCCGGCTGGCGTCGACGTAGTCGACCTTGCCTCCGCGGCGCGCCATCACGGCCGTACCGCTGTCGACGGCCGCCGTGCGCTCGACGCCCGTGCCGACGACAGGCTTCTCCGGACGCAGGCAGGGCACCGCCTGGCGCTGCATGTTGGAGCCCATCAGTGCGCGGTTGGCGTCGTCGTGCTCGAGGAACGGGATCAGCGATGCGGCCACCGACACGATCTGCGCCGGCGCGACGTCCATGTACTGGATCTTGTCGGGCGCCGACAGCATGAACTCGTTGCGGTTGCGCGAGGACACGAGCTCGTCGGCGAGCTTGCCCTTGGCATCGACCTTGGCATTCGCCTGCGCGATCACGTACTGGCCTTCCTCGATCGCCGACAGGTAATGGATGTCGTCCGTGACCTTGCCGTCGACGACCTTGCGGTACGGGGTCTCGAGGAAGCCGTACTCGTTGGTGCGCGCGTACAGGGCGAGGGAGTTGATGAGGCCGATGTTCGGGCCTTCAGGCGTCTCGATCGGGCACACCCGGCCGTAGTGCGTCGGGTGCACGTCGCGCACCTCGAAGCCCGCGCGCTCGCGCGTCAGGCCGCCCGGCCCAAGCGCCGACACGCGGCGCTTGTGGGTGATCTCGGACAGCGGGTTCGTCTGGTCCATGAACTGCGACAGCTGCGAGCTGCCGAAGAACTCCTTGATCGCGGCTGAGATCGGCTTGGCGTTGATCAGGTCGTGCGGCAGGAGGTTCTCGCTCTCCGCCTGCCCGAGGCGCTCACGCACCGCGCGCTCGACGCGCACCAGTCCCGAGCGGAACTGATTCTCGGCGAGCTCGCCGACCGAGCGCACGCGCCGGTTGCCGAGGTGGTCGATGTCGTCGACCTCGCCGCGCCCGTTGCGCAGCTCGACCAGGATCTTGATGACGGCAATGATGTCGTCGTTGGTCAGCGTGCCCGTGCCTTTCAGTTCCTCGCGGCCGACGCGGCGGTTGAACTTCATCCGGCCCACGGCCGACAGGTCGTAGCGCTCCTCGGCGAAGAACAGGCCGTGGAACAGCGCCTCGACGGCGTCCTCGGTCGGGGGCTCGCCCGGGCGCATCATCCGGTAGATCGCGACCTTGGCGGCGTACTGGTCCGGCGTGTCGTCGGTGCGCAGCGTCTGCGAGATGAACGGCCCCATGTCGAGGTCGTTGGTGTAGATCGTCCTGATCTCGCCGATGCCGGCGGCGGAGAGCTTCGCCAGCAGCTCCTCGGTGACCTCGTCGTTGGCCTTGGCGAGCATCTCGCCGGTCGACTTGTCGACGACATTGGTCGCGAGCGACCGGCCGACGACGTAGTCCGCGGGCACGGCGATGCGCTTGACGCCGGCTTCGGTCAGGTCGCGCAGGTGGCGCGCGGTGATCCGCTTGTCCTTCTGGACGACGACCTTGCCGTCCTTGCCGACGACGTCGAAGCGCGCCATCTCGCCGCGCAGCCGCTCGGGCACGAACTCAAGCTCGGCGCCCTTCGGCGACACGTGGAAGGTGTCGAAGACGAAGAACTCGCGCAGGATGTCCTCGTTGGTGAGACCGATCGCCTTCAGCAGCGTGGTCACCGGCATCTTGCGGCGACGGTCGACGCGGAAGAACAGGAAGTCCTTCGGGTCGAATTCGAAGTCCAGCCACGAGCCGCGATAGGGAATGACGCGCGCCGAGAACAGCAGCTTGCCCGACGAGTGCGTCTTGCCGCGGTCGTGCTCGAAGAAGACGCCCGGCGAACGATGCAGCTGCGACACGATGACGCGCTCGGTGCCGTTGATGATGAACGACCCGTTGTCGGTCATCAGCGGCATTTCGCCCATGTAGACTTCCTGCTCCTTCACTTCCTTGATCGTGTCCTTCGGCGCCTCGCGGTCCATGATCACCAGGCGCACCTTCGCGCGCAGCGCCGAGCAGTAGGTGAGGCCGCGCTGCTGGCATTCGACGACGTCGAAGGCCGGCGGCAGCAGCGAATAGCCGACGAATTCGAGCCGCGCGTTGCCCGAGTGGCTGGCAATCGGGAAGATCGACGTGAAGGCCGCCTGTAGGCCCTCGTTCTTGCGCGCGGCGGGCGGGGTGTGTTCCTGGAGGAAGGCCCGGTACGAGGCAAGCTGCGTCTCGAGCAGGAACGGCACCTGCAGGACGCTTGCGCGCTTCGCAAAGCTCTTGCGGATGCGCTTCTTTTCAGTAAACGAATAGGTCGTAGCGTGAGTGGTCGCCATGGCTTGGGTCTCGTCCGATCTCGGGTCGATGGATGCTCGGAATGCTGTCGGCGGTCGCCGGTCGCATCGCGCGTGCTTGCGCAATGCCTGCTCGTGCCGCCCGACTGTCCGGGGGCATTGCGCCCCTGGCCTGGTGGCTGGCCGCTACCAGCCGCTGGCGGACGACGTCACCATTGCGGGCGACGTCCGACCAAACCTCGCTTCTGCAGTCGATTCAGAAGACGAAGCGAAACGGACTCGCTGCAAGTCTCGTTTCGCTTCGGCTTCTACTCCGAAGCACCCCTCACCCGCCTCGCTATCGCTCGGCACCCTCTCCCGCACGCGGGAGAGGGTTGGGGTGAGGGGCCGAATTACTTGATCTCGGCCTTGGCGCCGGCTTCTTCCAGCTTCTTCTTCGCCGCTTCCGCGTCGGCCTTGGCGACAGCTTCCTTAACGGGCTTCGGCGCGCCGTCGACCAGGTCCTTCGCTTCCTTGAGGCCGAGGCCGGTCAGTTCGCGAACGGCCTTGATGACGTTGACCTTGTTGTCGCCGATGGCGGCGAGGACGACGGTGAACTCCGTCTGCTCCTCGACAGCGGCGGCGGCGGCACCACCGGCGGCCGGCGCGGCGACCGCGACGGCGGCGGCGGCGGAAACGCCGAACTTGTCTTCCATCGCCTTGATGAGCTCGGACAGCTCGAGGACGGTCATCGACGAGATCTTGTCGAGGATTTCAGTCTGGACTGCGGACATGTGTGCTCCTGATCGTAACGAGTTTAAATGGGTATTCGCGGCAGAGAATTCAAGTCGCCCGGGGCGGACCGCTACGCGGCCTTCTGGTCGCGCACGGCGGCGAGCGCGCGGACGAACTTCGCCGGCACCTCGTTCATCGTGCGAACGAGCTTCGCGACCGGCGCCTGCATCGTGCCCATCAGCCTGGCCAGCAATTCCTCGCGCGACGGCAGCGCGGCAAGCGCGGCAATCTGCTTCGGGGACATCACCTGACCCGGCATGGCACCGCCGGTGATCACGAACTTCTCGTTGCCTTTCGCGAAGTCGTTCAGGACCTTCGCGACCGCGACCGGATCGCTGCCGATGCCGTACGCCAGCGGGCCGACCATGCTGTCGGCCAGCGAGGCGAACGGCGTGTCGGCGACGGCACGGCGCACGAGCGTGTTCTTGACGACCCTGAAATACACGCCCGAGGCACGCGCCCTGGCGCGCAGCTGCGTCATCGCGGCGACCGGCAAACCCCGGTTCTCCGCCATGACGATCGCCTGCGCGTCGGCGACCACCTTTGCGACTTCCGCGACTACCGCCTGCTTTTGCTCAAGATTGAGACTCATAGTCACCCTTGATTTCACACGGGACCGCCGGGGCCCTGTCGCGCCCCCGCCATCCCGCCTGTGTCGCGACACCGTTGCTTGCCGCCCCGGTGCCACGTGCTGCCGGTGACCTCACGTCCAGGAACATCCTGTCCGAGGGCACCATCTGCGCTGGATCAGGGATCAGTGGCCGGGAAACAGGGAACAGCACGACCCCGAAACCGACCCCCCGATGCCCCGTTTTGAGCTTCTGCTCCAGCGGTCTTTGACGGTCCGCCGCGATGTCGCCACCGCGGCGTTCCCTCAAAACCTCGTTTTTCCGTCCGGCGCCGGCACGATGCCGACGCCACCTCGGGCCCTCTGCAGGCCCCGTCGAATCTCAGTTGCCGGCCGAGGCCTGGCTTGCGAATCCCGTCGTGTCGACCCGCACGCCCGCGCCCATCGTGCTCGAGACGCTGATCTTGCGCAGATAGACGCCCTTGACCCCTTGCGGCCTCGCCTTGTTCAACGCGTCGATCAGCGCCGACAGGTTGGTCTTCAGCTGCTCGGGGGTGAACGACGCGCGTCCTATCGTGCACTGGATGATGCCCGCCTTGTCGGTCCGGTACTGGACCTGGCCGGC
>JAJXTF010000054.1 GCA_021784125.1 Pseudomonadota bacterium
CGCATTGTTTCGCTATCATCGGTCACTCATGGAGGCACGGGCGCGACTCGGGCATCCGCTGCAGCCGCGCCTCGTCGCCGAGGCACTCCTGATCGATTACCGGGACCTCTTTGGTCGATGATGGCGGACAAGACAACTGGACCCACCGGCGCTGCCGCCCTCGCACGACCCGGCGTGCTGTCGCTCAACATCCGCGAAAAGGCGGCGCTCTATGCCGCGTACATGCCTTTCCTCAAGGGCGGCGGCATCTTCATCCCGACCTCGCGTCCGTACGCGCTGGGCGAGGAGGTCTTCATGCTGCTGTCGCTGATGGACGACCCCAACCGCATCGCGGTGCAGGGAAAGGTCGTCTGGATCACGCCCGACGGCGGCCAGGGCAACCGGACGCAGGGCATCGGCGTGCAATTCACGCAGGACGAGACCGGCGCGGCCGCCAAGGCCACGATCGAGCGCATCCTGGGCGAGCATCTCGCGTCGACACGCTCGACGCACACGATGTAGCGGTTGTTCGTCGATTCGCACTGTCATCTCGATTTCCCCGAGTTGCGCGACGAGTTGCCGCAGCTCCTCGCGGCGATGCGCGAGCACGAGGTCACGCACGCGCTGTGCATCGCCGTCGAGATGGACGCCTGGCCGGCCGTGCACGCACTCGCGCGCGAGCACGCGAACCTCTACGCGAGCGTCGGCGTCCATCCGGATTACCAGGACACCGGGGAACCGACGCAGGCGCTGCTCTGCGAGCGCGCGCGCGACCCCAGGGTGGTGGCGATCGGCGAGACAGGCCTCGACTACTACCGGCTCACCGGCGACCTCGAGTGGCAGCGCCAGCGCTTCCGCACCCACATCCGGGCGGCGCGCGAATCCGGCCGGCCGCTGGTGATCCATACGCGCGCCGCCGCCGCCGACACGCTGGCGATCATGCGCGAGGAGCGCGCCGGCGAGGTCGGCGGGGTCATGCACTGCTTCACCGAGACCTGGGACGTCGCGCAGGCGGCGATGGATCTCGGCTTCCACATCTCATTCTCGGGGATCGTGACCTTCCGCAACGCGGTCGCGCTCAAGGAAGTCGCGACGCGCGTGCCGCTCGAGCGCATGCTGATCGAGACCGACAGTCCCTACCTCGCCCCCGTCCCGCATCGGGGCAAGCGCAACCAGCCGGCGTGGGTGCGTCACGTCGCCGAGGAGATCGCCCGCCTGCGCGGGGTTCCGCTCGAAGCTGTCGCGGCGGCCACCACCGACAACTTCTTCCGCCTGTTCCGGATTCCGCGTCATGCGCTTTGACGCCGTCCGGCGCCTGATCCTGGGCTTCGTGCTGCTCGCGCTCTCGGCCTGTGCCGCCGGCGCCGAACTGCTCGACGACCTGATCGTCGCCGTCGGCAACGACCGTGTCGGCGAGGTTCAGGCGCTGCTCGCCCGCGGCATGGACCCCGACTCGGTCGACCGCGACGGCAACCCGATGCTGTGCATCGCGGCGCGCCACGGCTACGTCGCGACTGTGAACGCGCTGCTCGCCGCGCACGCCAAGGTCGACCTGCCCAACGCCTACGGCGACACGCCGCTGATGCTCGCCGCGCTCTCCGGCAACCTCGAAACGGTACAGGCGCTGCACGCGCACGGCGCGGCGGTCAACCGCAAGGGCTGGACGCCGCTGATCTACGCCGCGACGGGCGGTCACGACAAGATCGTCTCGTTCCTGATCGATCACGCGGCCAACATCGACGCCACCTCGCCCAACGGCACGACGGCGCTGATGATGGCAATCCGCCAGCACCATCCGGACACGGCGCGCCTGCTGATCCGCGAAGGTGCCGACGTCAATCATCGCAACGACGACGGCGCAACGGCATTGTCCTGGGCACTGCAGGGCGACGAGACGGAACTCGCCGACGAGTTGCGTCGCGCGGGCGCGCGCGACTGAAAGGGCCCCTCGGGGCGCAGCCTACGGCTGGATGTCGGCCGCCGGTGCCGCGGTCGACACGCCGTCCGACACGCCGCTCGCGGCAGGGGCTCGCCGGGAATCCGATGCGGGATCGGCAGGGCGCACCGGCGCCGGTGCCGCCACGGCCGTTCCGGCCAGCGCCGGGGAAACGATCGCGGGCATCAGCGCAGGCAGGACCCCGACCAGCCTGCGCGCGCCGTCGTAGCGCTTCTTCCAGTACGACGACGACAGCTGCGCCACGCCGACTTCGCCGCCGCGCGACGGCGCATGGATGAATTGGCCGTCGCCCAGGTAGATGCCGACGTGGGAGAAGGCCGAGCGCCGCGTGTTGAAGAACACCAGGTCGCCGGGCGCGAGCTCGGAGCGCGGGATGTGGGCGCCGATCCGTGCGAGTTCGTGCGAGGTGCGCGGCAGGGTGACGCCGGTCGCTTGCTGGAACACGTAGCGGATGAGTCCGCTGCAATCGAGCCCGCGGTCCGGAGTCTCGCCGCCGTAGCGGTAGTCGACGCCGACCAGCGACAGGGCATAGATCGCGACGTCCTGCGCGCCCTCGATCACGCGGCTGGCGGCCGCCCCGAGCGACGCGCGCGTCGCTTCCCCGAACGAATGCTTGGCCGGATGCCCGGCGGCGAGGCTGGCGGCGCCGTGGGTCGCGAGCGCGACGAAAGCCGCGAGGACCAGCGGGCGCAGCGCGGGCGACGTGCTTCTCGCGGCAGGCGGTGGGCGTCGGGGGGGCTGGAACGGGCGCACCGGCGGATTTTCCACTATTCCGGGATCAGCGCAAACCGCGGTGGCGCTTCGCGGCCCGCTGCCGGGCAAGCCCGGGTGCGCAGCGCAGCGGCCGCGTGATCTCGACCCGGTCCCCGTCGGCGAGCGGGGCGTCCACATCGACTCGCCTGCCGAAGACCGCGAAGCCCAGCGTCGCGCCGGGCGCCGCGATACGGTCGAGGAGGCCCGAGCGGGCGATCGCATCCGCGACGCATGCGCCCGGCTCGAGCACGACGCCGACCCGCGCCTCGATGCCGTCTTCGATCCAGGCGACCTCGACCTTCATCGCGTCTCCGGCGTGCCGCCGAGCTGGAGCGCGTCGGCACGCCTGACGAAGGCGTCGATGAACGTGTTCGCGATGTGGCTGAACACCGGACCGACGACGCGCTCGAGCAGGTGCGTCGCGAACTCGTAGGCAAGCTCGAATTCGACCTTGCAGCCCTGCTCGGACAGCGCGCGGAAGCGCCATTCCCCGTGCAGGTGGCGGAACGGCCCGTCCTTCAGCGTGACGACGATCGACTCGGCGGGTGTGTTCAGGTTGTCCGTCGTGAAATGCGCGCGCACGCCGTGGTAGTCGATGTCGATCCGCGCGGTCTTGCGGGCTCCGTCGTGGTGCAGGACCTGGACGCCGGCGCACCAGGGCAGGAACTGCGGATAGAGCTCGACGGCGTCGACGAGCTCGAACATGCGCGCCGCGGCATACGGCACCAGCACGGTCTTGCTTACGCGCTGCATGATCAGTGGCGCGCGATGCAGCGCAGCGCGCGGACGGCGAATGCGCCGCGGGCGGCGCAGCGCTCCCGCGTAGAATGCGCGGACGGCCCGGTGCGGACCATCGCGGCCATCATCGGGCGCTTCATGAGCATCGTCGAGAATCGCAAGGCATTTCACGACTATTTTATCGAGGAACGGTTCGAGGCCGGAATCGCGCTCGAAGGTTGGGAAGTGAAGGCGATCCGCGGGGGGCGGGCGCACCTGAAGGAAGCCTACGTCGTCGTGAAGAACGGCGAGCTGATGCTGATCGGTGCGCACATCGCCCCGCTCACCACTGCGTCGACGCACGTCCATCCCGATCCCACGCGCTCGCGCCGGCTGCTGATGCACCGGGAGGAGATCAACCGGCTGATCGGCAAGGTCGAGCGTGCCGGGTACACGCTGACGCCGATCGACCTCCATTACAAGAGCGGGCGCGTCAAGCTCACGATCGGGCTGGCCAAGGGCAAGAAGCAGCACGACAAGCGTGCGACGCTCAAGGAACGCGAGTGGAACCGCGAGCAGCAGCGCCTGCTGCGCAGCCGCTCCTGAGATCGTCGGCCAGCGCCGTTGCCGCGGCCCTGCCGCTGCGGACCGCGGCCTCGAGGGTCGCCGGCAATTCCTCGTACGTGTAGTCGCCCGCGAGATGCACGCGCCCGGCGAGGCGCCCGCAACGCGGTCGCGGCAGGTCCGGCACGCAGGCGTAGGTGGCACGCCTTTCGGCGATGACCTGCGACCAGCACAGCGGCGGCAACCCGGGGCTCGACCGGCGCAGCTGGGCGTCGACGGCCGCCACCAGCGCGGGATGACCGAGGTCGTCCTGCGGACCGCTCGCGCTGATCACCACCGCGTAGAGGCTGCGCGCGAGCCCCGCCGGGCCGGCGGCGTCGCGCGCCGCGGCGCGGGCGAGGATGTCGGAACGATCGAAGATCCACTGGCCGGGTGCATCGTCCAGGCGAACGAGCCCGCGCGGCAGGCGGTGCTCTGCCGCATAGCCCAGATAAAGGGTCGTGATCGGCTCGTAGTTCAGACGCCCGGTGGCGCGCAGCGCCGCGGCGATCTGCGGATTGCCCTGCGCCAGTCCGCGGTCGAAGGCCGTGTGCAGCTGATGCGGTCCCACGGCGACGATCGCGGCGCGCCGGCGCAACCGCCTGCCGCGGACGTCGATGTCGACGCCGTCGGCCCCAATGGCGAGGACGCGCGCAGGGGTCGCCGTGTGCACGGCGTGGCCGTTGGCGCGCAGCCAGCGCGCCGCCGGATCCGGAAGCGCGTCGCCGAGATCGATGCGGGGGAGCACGAGGCTCGCGTCGTCGGCGCCGGCGTCGAACGCTGCCTGCAGGACGTTGGCGAACACCTGTGCCGACGCTCGCCGCGGAGGCGTGTTGAGCGCGGCGAGGCACAACGGTTCCCACAGCCATTCGCGCGCGCGGCGCGGAACCCCGGCGAGCATCGTCGACACCGTGGCGCCGGGCGCGACGCGGAACCGGCCGCGCCGCAGCCGCGCGAACCAGCGCAGCGTCGCCAGGCGCTCGGTCACCGACAGGCCCGATGCGCCGAGCAACCCGAGCGCGAGACCGAAAGGCGCCGGCAGGGCGCGCGCGGTCAGCGCCAGGGCATTGTGCTGTTCTCTCGCCAGCGGGCCCATCGTCAGCGCCGACTTCGCCCACGCCGACCCTTCGCCCTCGCTGCGCAGCGCAGCGACGAGTGCGATCGTCTCGCGGTACGCGCCGAGCAGCAGGTGCTGTCCGTTGTCCAGGGCGAGACCGTCGCGCATGACCCGTCGCGCGCGTCCCCCCAGCACCGGTGCCGACTCGTAGAGCTCGACGCGGTGACCGCTGCGCGCGAGCTCGACGGCGGCTGCGCAACCGGCCCAGCCGCCGCCGATTACGGCGACCGGGCCGTCCAAGCCGTCCTCGTGGCGATCCAGAGCTTGCGCAGCGGCGTGAGGGCGATGCGGCGGTCGAGCACGCGACAGCCGTCGCGCGCGATCTCGTCGAGCAGCGCTCTGTAGATCGCGGCCATCGCGAGGCCCGCGCGCTGCGCGCGGCGATCGCGCGCGGGCAACTGCGCCAGCGCGCGGTCGTACCAGGTTCGCGCGCGCGCGACCTGCATCTGCATCAGGGCGGTGAACCCGGGCGTGCTGCGGCAGCGCAGGACGTCCGAAGGCGCCACCCCGAAGCGCTCGAGCTCGTCTTGCGGCAGGTAGATCCGTCCCCGCCGCGCGTCCTCACCGACGTCGCGGATGATGTTCGTCAGCTGGAATGCGATGCCGAGGTCCCGCGCGTAGTCGCGAGTGGCCGGATCCTCGTAGCCGAAGATCTCCGCCGACATCAGTCCGACGACGCCCGCGACGCGATGGCAGTAGGTCTCGAGTGCCGCGAAATCGGCATAGCGGACCTGGTCGAGGTCCATCTCCATGCCGTCGATCACGGTCTGCAGCAGTGCCTGCGGCAGCGGGTGGTCGCGGTTGGCCGCCGCGAGCGCCCGGCCCACGGGATGCGCGGGCGTGCCCGCGTAGACCGCGGCGATCTCGCCGCGCCACCATGCGAGCTTGGCGCGCGCGACCTCGGGATCGGAAACCTCGTCGACGACGTCGTCGACCTCGCGGCAGAACGAATAGAGCGCGGTGATCGCGCGGCGCCGGTCCGGTGGCAGCAGCCGGAAACTGTAGTGGAAGCTCGAGCCGCTTTGCGCGGCCCGCTGCGCGCAGTACTCGTCCGGTGTCACGGGGAGGGGGCCACGGCGCGGCTCTGCGGCAGCAGCGCGCGACCGGCGACGACGATCCAGTCGCGCAGGCCGAGCGTCGGACGATGCCCGAAGACGTCGCCCCCGACGGCGTCGATGCGCTCGAGGATCCGCGTGCCGCCGGCGACGACGGCGGCGAGCTCGATTCCCGCCCGCCACGGCAGCCGCCGGGCCAGTGCCTTGCCGCTCGCGAACAGCGACCGGGTGCGCGCGGTCTGGAATCGCATCAGCCGCGACCAGCGCTCGTCGCGCAGGCCCTGGGCGATCTGCAGTTCGGTCACGCCGAAGCGCTCGAGGTCCTCGAGCGGAACGTAGACGCGGCCCTTGCGCCAGTCGACGGCGACGTCCTGCCAGAAATTCGCGAGCTGCAACCCGGTGCAGATGGCGTCGCTGGCGGCACGGTTTGCCTCGTCGTCACGGTCGTAGAGCGCGAGCAGCAGCCGACCGACGGGGTTGGCGGAACGCCGGCAATAGTCGGCCAGGGCGTCGAAGTCCGGATAGCGCGTCACGGTGACGTCCTGCGCGAACGCCGACAGCAGGTCGCGCAGCGGGGTCAGTGGAAGGCGGTGCTCGCGCAGGGCCGCGGCGAGCGCCGCGAACAGCGGGTCCCCGGGCATGTCGCCGCGCTCGATCGCATCGAGCTGCCGCGCGTAGTCCGCGAGTGCCGCGAGCCTCGCCTGCGGCGAAGCGTCACCCTCGTCGGCGATGTCGTCGGCCGCCCGTGCGTAGCGATAGATCGCGACGACGGCCCGGCGGTAGCGCCGCGGGAGCAGCGCCGAGGCGACGGGAAAGTTTTCGTAATGACCGACCGACAAGCCTGGGGTCCCCGTGGGGTATCGTGGGTTCCGGCGCGCTGCACCGGCCGCCCGCGCGCATCGGCGTCGGGTCGCCGGGTTTGGCAGCGTCCCGGGTTTGGCAGCGTCGACGCCGGTCGGCTATACTAGCCGATTCGGCGAAACGGCTTCGGTCATCGTGGTGGCGGACCCCTGCCGGCCGACAGTCGGGCCGCCTGGCGATCCCGGGCTGCCGATGCCGGGTTGCCGCTTCAGGCGGGTGCTCCGGCGCAGGGCCGTCAGACCGGAGGAACCGCGCCGGCGCACTGCGCCGATTGCCGTCGGTGCTGCCCGCGCCCCGGCTGCGAAAGTGGCGGAACTGGTAGACGCACCAGCCTTAGGAGCTGGCGGGGCAGCCCGTGGGGGTTCGAGTCCCCCCTTTCGCACCATCGATTCCATCCAGCAAGGATTTCTGTCGCATGCAGAACACACTCGAAACCCTGGGCGGACTTGAACGGCGTCTCAACGTCGCTGTCCCGCTCGCCGACATCGAAGGCGAAGTCCAGAAGCGGTTGTCGCGTCTCGCGAGAACCGCGAAGCTCGCGGGCTTCCGGCCCGGCAAGGTTCCGCTGAAGCTCCTCGCGCAGCAGTACGGGCCGCAGCTTCGTTCGGACGTCATCTCGGAAGCCGTGCAGTCGAGCTTCGACGACGCGATCCGCGCGCAGAAGCTGCGCATCGCCGGTACGCCGCGCATCGAGCCGCAGGCAGGCGAAGCCCAGGCGCCCGACGCGCTCGGATTCTCGGCCGTGTTCGAGGTCTATCCGGAGGTCGTCGTCGGCGACCCGTCGCAGATCGCCATCCGGCGTCCGCAGGTCGACGTGACTGCCGAGGACATCGACCGCACGCTCGACGTTCTGCGCCGGCAACGGACGACGTACTCGCCGGTCGAGCGCGGAGCCGCCAGCGGGGATCGCGTCCGGGTCGATTTCACCGGGACGATCGACGGCGTCGAATTCGCCGGCGGGCAGGCGAAGGATTTCCCGATCGTGCTCGGCGAGGGGCGGATGCTCCCCGAGTTCGAGGCGGCCGCCACCGGCATGAAGGCCGGCGAGAGCAAGGCCTTTCCGCTCGCGTTTCCAGCCGACTACCATGGCCGCGAAGTCGCCGGAAAGACCGCGCAGTTCGCGCTGACGGTGACCGAGGTTGCAGAGCCCAGGCTGCCCGAACTCGACAGCGAGTTCGCCAAGGCCTTCGGGATCGCGAGCGGTGACGTCGCCGACCTTCGCCGCGAAGTGGAATCGAATCTCAGGCTCGAGCTCAAGCACAAGGTCGCGGCGATCGTGAAGGATCAGGCGCTGAAAGGCCTGCGCGAGCAGGCCAGGTTCGAAGTTCCGAAGTCGCTGATCGAGGGCGAGGCCCGGAACCTGCGCGAGCGCATGATCGCCAACTTGAGGCAGCAGCCGGGCGCGAAGCCGGAAGATCTCGAGATCGGCGTCGACGTGTTCCGGCCGCAGGCCGAGGAGCGTGTCGCGCTGGGTCTGTTGATCGCCGAACTGGTGAGGCGCGAGGACCTGCATGCGAAACCCGAGCAGGTGAGGACGCTGGTGCAGGAGCAGGCCCAGACCTACGAGCAGCCCGAGGCCGTCGTACGGTGGCACTACGAGAAGCCGGAGCGGCTCGGCGATTTCGAGGCGGTCGCGCTCGAGCAGAACGTCGTCGACTGGGTGCTCGCGCGGGCGAAGGTCACCGACGAAGCGGCGACTTTCGAAGGCGTGATGGGGCCGCGCCCGGGCGCCTGACGCCGCGGCGCGGCGACCGCCGGCGGGCCCCGCCGGCCCATTCGCCGACCGGCGCTTGACGGGGACCGCGCGAGGACCCATCTTGATGCAACGGGTCCTGCTACCCACTGCCGGCAGTCCAAGTCACGATCCCGGGCCTTGCGTCCGGGAATCCACGATCCGATTCCGAACCGAGGAACGAACAGCAATGGAAGAACCCAGAGGCCTAGGCCTGATCCCGATGGTGATCGAGCAGAGCGGACGCGGCGAACGCGCGTACGACATCTACTCGCGCCTGCTGAAGGAGCGCGTCGTGTTCCTGGTCGGGCCGGTCAACGATGCGACCGCGAACCTGGTCGTCGCGCAGATGCTGTTCCTCGAGTCCGAGAATCCGGACAAGGACATCCACTTCTACATCAACTCGCCGGGGGGCTCGATTGCCGCCGGGTTCGCGATCTACGACACGATGCAGTTCATCAAGCCCGACGTGTCGACGCTGTGCATCGGCATGGCGGCGTCGATGGGGGCGTTCCTGCTGGCGGCCGGCGCGAAAGGCAAGCGCTTCGCCCTGCCCAATTCCGATGTCATGATTCATCAGCCGCTGGGGGGCTTTCAGGGGCAGGCTTCCGACGTCGAGATTCACGCCAAGTACATCCTCAACCTGCGCCAGCGCCTCAACGAGCTGATGGCCTCGCACACGGGCAAGCCGGTCGAGCAGATCGCCCGGGATACCGAGCGTGACAATTTCCTCACCGCCGAGCAGGCCCGCGACTACGGTATCGTCGACAAAGTCTTGCAGAAACGGGCCGTCACCGGGTAAAGTCGACAGAAGCTACGACTCGCGGACACCTTGATGGCGGACAAACCCTCCACCGGCGACAAGCTTCTCTACTGCTCGTTCTGCGGCAAGAGCCAGCACGAGGTGCGCAAGCTCATTGCAGGGCCGTCGGTCTTCATCTGCGACGAGTGCATCGAGCTGTGCAACGACATCATTCGCGAGGAGGGGGCGGGGGGCGAGGCCGCGCGCAGCGACCGCAGCAAGCTGCCGACGCCGCACGAGATCCGCCAGATTCTCGACCAGTACGTGATCGGCCAGGAGCCGGCGAAGAAAATCCTGTCGGTTGCAGTCTACAACCACTACAAGCGGCTGGAGTCCGGCGCCAAGGACGACGAGGTCGAGCTCGCGAAATCGAACATCCTGCTGATCGGCCCGACCGGGTCGGGCAAGACGCTGCTCGCGCAGACGCTCGCGCGGCTGCTCGACGTGCCTTTCGTCATCGCCGATGCGACGACGCTGACCGAGGCCGGGTACGTCGGCGAGGACGTCGAGAACATCATCCAGAAACTGCTCCAGAAGTGCGACTACGACATCGACAAGGCGCAGCGGGGCATCGTCTACATCGACGAGATCGACAAGATCTCGCGCAAGAGCGACAACCCGTCGATCACCCGCGACGTGTCGGGTGAGGGCGTTCAGCAGGCGCTGCTCAAGCTGATCGAGGGTACGATCGCGAGCGTACCGCCGCAGGGCGGACGCAAGCATCCGAACCAGGAGTTCGTCCAGGTCGACACCACGAACATCCTGTTCGTCTGCGGCGGCGCGTTCGACGGCCTGGAGAAGATCATCCGCCAGCGCACGGCGAAGACGGGCATCGGCTTCGGGGCCGAGGTCGTCTCGCCGGAAGATCGCCGCAGCGCGACGATCCTGCTGCGCGAGACCGAGCCCGAGGACCTGATCAAGTTCGGTCTGATTCCGGAATTCGTCGGCCGCCTGCCGGTGGTCGCGACCCTCGACGAACTCGACGAGACGGCGCTGATCCAGATCCTCGTCGAGCCGAAGAACGCGCTGATCAAGCAGTACCAGAAGATGTTCCGCATGGAAGGCGTCGAGCTCGAGATCCGCGAGCTCGCGCTGCATGCGATCGCGCGCAGGGCGCTCGCCCGCAAGACGGGCGCACGCGGCCTGCGGTCGATTCTCGAGCAGGTGCTGCTCGACGTCATGTACGACCTGCCGTCGATGTCGAACCTCGCCCGCGTCGTCGTCGACGAGTCGACGATCGCGAACGACGGCAAGCCGCTGCTGATGTTCGCGGACACGCCCAAGGTCGCTTCGGCCCAGTAGCAGGCATCCCGTCGCGGCGGTCTTCGGGCGGGAACCCGTTGCGGCAGCCGTCGCCGCGACGCGACAACTGCGCGAATTTGAGCTTGGGATTTCGCCGCCGCTCAATGCGCGCATTCCCGGTCAGGCGAGCCCGGCCCGTCGTTTTCCTCGAGCAGCCTGCGCCTTTCCTCGGCCAGGCTTGCTCGGTGCGCGGCCTTCCTGCCGCGGGAGTTTCCGCGACGGTGCCGCTGTCCGAGTTCGCAATGGCGGGCGAGCCCGCGGGGGAACCGGCATAATCCGGGACAAGTCCCGGCGATAACCCTCTGAAGCGGAAGGGTTTTCGGAAATCCGGCCGACGTTTGCTTGACAGCGCCCGTCGGCGGCCCCATTTTGGCAATCGAACCCTCCATCCGAGATGCGCATGTCCAACGACCTCACTCCCCAGACCGACCTGACCGCACTGCCGCTGCTGCCGCTGCGGGACGTCGTCGTCTTCCCGCACATGGTGATCCCGCTGTTCGTGGGGCGCCCCAAGTCGATCAAGGCGCTCGACGTCGCGATGGACACCGGCAAGCACATCCTGCTCGTCGCGCAGAAGCAGGCCGCGAAGGACGACCCGACCGCCGAGGACCTGTACGACATCGGCAGCGTCGCGACGGTGCTGCAGATGCTGAAACTGCCCGACGGGACCGTGAAGGTGCTGGTCGAGGGCACCCAGCGCGCCAGCGTCCTCGGCATCGAGGAGCGCGGTGAATACCTGGCCGCGCGCGTGCAGCCGATTTCGGGCGAGCCCGGCGCCGCCCACGAGGTCGAGGCGATGCGCCGTGCGCTGCTCACGCAGTTCGACCAGTACGTCAAGCTCAACAAGAAGATCCCGCCCGAGATCCTGACCTCGATGTCCGGCATCGACGACGGCGGCCGGCTGGCCGACGCCATCGCCGCCCACCTGCCGCTGAAGCTCGAGCAGAAGCAGCAGATCCTGGAGATGAGCGACGTCGCCAAGCGGCTGGAGCACCTCCTCGGCCTGCTCGAGGGCGAGGTCGACATCCTGCAGGTCGAGAAGCGCATCCGCGGCCGCGTCAAGCGGCAGATGGAGAAGAGCCAGCGCGAGTACTACCTGAACGAGCAGGTGAAGGCGATCCAGAAGGAGCTCGGCGAAGGCGACGAGAATGCCGACCTCGAAGAGATGGAGAAGAAGGTCAAGGCCGCGAAGATGTCGCGGGAGGCCGAAGGCAAGGCGATGGCCGAGCTGAAGAAGCTCAAGATGATGTCGCCGATGTCGGCCGAGGCCACGGTGGTGCGCAACTACATCGACACGCTGCTCGCGCTGCCCTGGCGCAAGAAGAGCAAGATCAGCAAGGACCTCGCGAATGCGGTCAAGGTCCTCGACGCGGACCATTACGGTCTCGAGAAGGTCAAGGAACGGATCGTCGAATACCTGGCGGTCCAGCAGCGCGTCGACCGCCTGAAGGCGCCGATCCTGTGCCTCGTCGGGCCGCCCGGCGTGGGCAAGACCTCGCTCGGCCAGTCGATCGCCAAGGCGACGGGGCGCAAGTTCGTCCGGATGAGCCTGGGCGGCGTGCGCGACGAGGCCGAGATCCGCGGCCATCGCCGCACGTACATCGGGTCGATGCCGGGCAAGATTCTGCAGAACATGAGCAAGGTCGCGGTGCGCAACCCGCTGTTCCTGCTCGACGAGGTCGACAAGATGGGCCAGGATTTCCGCGGCGACCCGTCGTCGGCGCTGCTGGAGGTGCTCGATCCCGAGCAGAACAACACCTTCGTCGACCACTACGTCGAGGTCGAATACGATCTCTCCGACGTGATGTTCGTCGCCACCGCGAACACGATGAACATCCCGGCGCCGCTGCTCGACCGGATGGAGGTCATCCGGCTGTCCGGCTACACCGAGGACGAGAAGATCGCGATCGCGAAGCAGTACCTGCTGCCCAAGCAGATCAAGGGCAACGGCCTGAAGCCCGAGGAGCTGCATGTCGCCGAGAGCGCGCTGCGCGACATCGTGCGCTACTACACGCGCGAGTCCGGCGTGCGCAGCCTGGAGCGCGAGATCAGCAAGATCTGCCGCAAGGTCGTCAAGGGCCTGCTGCTGAAGGAGAGCGAAGGCAAGGCGCGCAAGGCGCGGGGTCCGGTCGAGGTCAGTTCGAAGAACCTCGACAAGTACCTCGGCGTGCGGCGCTACACCTACGGCATCGCCGAGCGCCGCAACCAGGTCGGCCAGGTGACCGGCCTCGCATGGACCGAAGTCGGCGGCGACCTCCTGACGATCGAGGCGGTCGCGCTTCCGGGCAAGGGCAAGACGACGTCGACCGGAAAGCTCGGCGAGGTGATGAACGAGTCGATCGCCGCTGCGCTGTCGGTGGTGCGCCACCGCTCGAAGCAGCTCGGCATCCCGGCCGACTTCTACACCAAGACCGACCTGCACGTGCACCTGCCCGAGGGCGCGACGCCCAAGGACGGCCCGTCGGCGGGTGCTGCGATCGTGACGGCGATGGTGTCGATCCTGACCGGGATTCCCGTGCGCTGCGACGTCGCGATGACCGGCGAGATCACGCTGCGCGGCGAGGTGCTGCCGATCGGCGGCCTGAAGGAGAAGCTGCTCGCAGCGGGACGCGGCGGGATCAAGACGGTGCTGATCCCCGAGGAGAACGTCAAGGACCTGGCCGAGATTCCCGACGAGATCAAGAACCGCCTCGACATCCACCCGGTGCGCTGGATCGAGCAGGTGCTGGAGCAGGCCCTCGAGCGCCTGCCGGCGGCAGTCCAGGCCGACGCCGACAAGCCGGAGCCCGCGGCGGTGCCGCCGGCCGCGGCCAGCGACGACAAGAGCGCGGTCATCAAGCACTGACCGGCAGTCCATGGACGGCGTCGGGCGAGACTTCGCCGGACGCCGTCGTCGCATGCGGCCCGCACGCGACGGGGCGCGTACGTCGCGGGAACCTTGACACCCCGAAAACGCGGGGGCTATAACTGCCCGTGAGTGCCGCGCGGCCGCGCGCGAGCCCCGTTTCCCCGATTCGAGTCGCGCCTGCCATTCCACGGGCGCGGCCGTCACGTTTCCTGAAAGGACCCTTCCGTGAACAAAGCCGAAATGATCGACGCGATCGCCCGCCACGCCGACATCTCGAAAGCTGCCGCCGGACGCGCGCTCGACGCCACGGTCGGCGCGATCAAGACTTCGTTGCGCAAGGGAGACATCGTCACGCTGGTCGGCTTCGGTTCGTTCTACGTCGGCAAGCGCAGCCCTCGCGCCGGGCGCAATCCGCGCACCGGCGCCGCCATCAAGATCAAGGGCGCGAAGGTACCCAAGTTCCGGGCTGGAAAAGCGCTCAAGGATGCGTTAAACTGACGAGCTTCGCAGCGCGCGGGGCCCGGTTGTCGGTTCCGGGTGCTTAGCTCAGCGGTAGAGCGTCGCCCTTACAAGGCGAATGTCGGCGGTTCGATCCCGTCAGCACCCACCACCTGACGGGGTGGCGCAACGGGAGCGGCGGCGACGCGATGGAGTCAAGGGAGTGGTAGTTCAGTTGGTTAGAATACCGGCCTGTCACGCCGGGGGTCGCGGGTTCGAGTCCCGTCCACTCCGCCAAGATTCGGATGTCCAGGGGCGAACGCGAGTTCGCCCTTTTTCATGATCCTTCCATTGCGCATCGGCGCGTTTGCGCCCACAGGGTTCCCATGTTCGATCTCCTCCACAAGCACAAGAACTTCGCCCAGATCGTGCTCGCGATGGTCACGCTGCCTTTCGCCTTCTTCGGCGTCGACTACTACTTCCGCAGCGGCGATTCCGCCAAGGCGCTGGCGACGGTCGGGGGCAGCAAGATCGAGCAGCCCGAGTTCGACAACCTGATGCGCGAGCAGCAGGCGCGGCTGCGCCAGGCGCTGGGCAGCCGCTACGATCCGGCGATGCTGGACACGCCCGCCGTGCGCTACGCAATGCTCGACCAGCTGGTGAATCAGCGGCTGCTGGAGAATCGC
>JAJXTF010000055.1 GCA_021784125.1 Pseudomonadota bacterium
GTCCTTGATCGCGACCGGGACGCCCAGCAGCGGGGTCGCGGCACCCTCTGCGTGGCGCTTCGCGGCAGCGGCCGCGGCATCTCGCAGCGCGGCCGCGTCCGCGAGCGCGATGAAGGCGTTGAGTCCCGCGTGCACCCGGGCAGCCGCCAGCGATTCGAGCGCGGCCGCCGCGGCCTGCGCGGGCGCTGCGCGATTGCTGCGCGCGATCCCGGCGACGCCGTTCGTGTCGTCGCCCACGTCCACGCCACCCGGCCACACCGACGCCGGTGCGGGAAGCAGGAACCCGGCATCGGACGCCGGCGACAGCGTTTCGAGAATGCGCATCTCGGGCAGGTTGACGCCGAGGCGATCGAGCCACGCCTCGCGGCGCTCGGGGTAAGGGTAGCCCTCGAGGCGCGCAATGGCGCCGACGGCATCTGCCAGGCGTTCGTAGAGGTCGTTCATGTCGATGAAAGGCGGCAGCTCGAAACCGTTTGGTGGGACAATGCCGCGTCCGCGACCCGGTCGTCGAACTCCGCGCGCACGCGACACGAAGCGACACCCGGCAGGGAAGCAGCGGCGAATTTGCAATCGTACATGCCCGCCCGGACGTGCACACCCCGAGGCGGGCTGAAACCCGAAGGAGCCCATGATGAACGAAGAGACCCTGAACCTCAGCATCCGCAAGTTCCTCAAGACGGTCGGCGTCAACTCGCAGCGCGAGATCGAGCAGGCCGTCGCCAAGGCGATCGCCGGCGGCGCGGTCTCGGGCAAGGAGACGTTTCCGGCGCAGATGACGCTGGAGATCGCGGGCCTGAAGATCTCCGCGAAGTTCGACGGCGACATCAAGCTGGAATGACCTGACCGGCCGCGCGGATTCGTCCCGGAGATTCATCCTTGTCCATCGTCAAGACACTGCACATCGTCTTCATGGTCTCGTGGTTCGCTGGGCTGTTCTACCTGCCCCGGCTGTTCGTCTACCACGCGATGACCCCATCCGACGACCGCGTCGGCATCGAGCGCTTCAAGACCATGGAGCGCAAGCTCTACTACGGCATCATGGCGCCCGCCGCGGTGCTGACGATCGTCTTCGGGCTGTGGCTCTGGCTGGGCTACGGCTTCAGCGGCGGGTGGCTGCACGCCAAGCTCGCGCTGGTGCTCGTGCTGGTCGCGTTCCACCTATTCCTCGGCAGCCTGATGCGCGACTTCGCGCAGGACCGCAACCGCCACGGTCACGTCTTCTACCGCTGGATCAACGAGATTCCGGCACTGCCGCTGCTGGTCGCGATCGTCTGGCTGGTCGTCGCGAAGCCGTTCTGACGATCGAGCCGCATGCGCCGACCGATTCCCGAGCGCGGCCGTCGCCGGCCCGCGGCGCCGGCATGAGCGAGCGTTTCTTCGCATCCTGTCCCCGCGGCCTCGAGGCGGCGCTCGCCGCGGAACTTCGCGCCCTGGGCGCGACCGACGTCGCGGCCGTCGACGGCGGCGTCGGCTTCGGGGGCGACCTCGCGCTGGCCTGCCGCGCGAACCTCGAATCTCGCCTCGCGAGCCGCGTCCTGTGGCGCGTCGGCGGTGCGCAGTACAACGACGAGCGCGAGCTCTACGAGGCGGTGCGAGCGATCGACTGGACGCGGCATTTCCGGCAGGACCGGACGCTGCGCGTCGACGTCGCCGCGACACGCTCGCCGCTCACCAGCCTCGAGTTCGCCACGCTGCGGATCAAGGACGCCGTCTGCGACCGCTTTCGCGCCGAGCGCGGCGTCCGCCCTTCGATCGACAAGCGCGCGCCCGACGTCCGGGTCCACGTCCACCTGACCGAGCGCGAGGCGACGATCTACCTCGACACCTCCGGTGAACCGCTGTTCAAGCGCGGCTATCGCCGCGAAAGCGAGGAGGCGCCGCTGCGCGAGAACCTCGCCGCGGGACTGCTCGCGCTCGCGCAATGGACCCCCGACCGCGTCCTGCTCGACCCGATGTGCGGCAGCGGCACGATCGCGATCGAGGCAGCGCTGATCGCCGCCGACCGCGCCCCTGGGCTCGCACGCAGCTTCGGTTTCCAGAAGCTCCTCTGGTACGACGGCCCGGCATGGCAGCGGATGAAGCAGGCCGCGCGCGACCGCGTTCGCCCGCCTCCTTCGCCGGTGTCGATCTTCGCGAGCGACCTGTCGCCGCAAGCCGTCGCCAGGACCGGCGCCAACCTCGAGGCGGCCGGTGTCGCCGCGTTCGTGCGGGTCGAGCAGGCCGACGCGCTGCTGCGTGCGGCGCCCGCGGCGGCAGGACTGCTGCTGTCGAATCCGCCGTACGGCGTGCGCCTGGACGACGCGCGCAGGCTTGCCGAGTTCTACCCGCGCCTGGGCGATGCGTTGAAACGGGGCTACAGCGGGTGGACCGCGTGCCTCTTCACCGGTGACCTGCGCCTCGCCAGGCTGATCGGCCTCAAGCCCGACCTGCGCACGCCACTGTGGAACGGCGCGCTCGAATGCCGGCTGTTTTCGTTCCGCATCGTCGCCGGCTCGATGCGCAGCCGCGAGCCTGCCTGAGGCGGCGCCGGGGCCGATGCTAGAATCGACGATCCTCTCCGCCGTCGAGACACCTGCCATGCCGATGCTTCCTGCGCGCGACTACGTTTCGGATCACACGAAGTTCATGCGCGACCTGCTCGCAGCCCGGCCCCAGCTCGAAAACGAGCAGCGCGCCGGCCGCGCGATCTGGTGGGACAAGCTTCCCGGCGACCTCGATCTGCGCCGGGAAATGGACGAGGGCCTGGTGCCGCAGAAGCCCTACGTCTATTCGACCGACGAGCGCTGACGCCCCGGCACCGGGCGCGGGCGGCATCCGATCGACGTCGGGACGGACGGGCCCCGGTCGCCGATCAGCGCCTGCGCATCATCACGAGATCGTGATGGAGGATGTATCCGGGCAGGATGTGCAGGATGTCGAACCACCGACTCCAGACCCTGCGCACATAGTCGGCGCCGTGCAGCACGTTGACGTATTCGCCGTGATGGTCGGCGTGGCCGTCGAGCTGCGAATTGGTCCCGTTGAACACGATCCCGTGGCGTCGGACCTCCTCGACGAGCCGGCGATGCTCTGCGGGCGGCTGGCGCGAAAAGTCGATCGCCGTTCTGCCGTGGACCGTCACCGCCACGATCGCGCCGCCGGCCGCGACCCTCGCGAGCTCCTCGAGCCAGCGCATCTGCATCGGCTCCTGCAGATGCGTGAACACGGAGATGCCGTAGAGCGCGTCGAAGCTCGCGTCGGGGAATGGCAGCGGCGGGTCGATCGCGCAGTGCACGAAGCGGCCGCGCAGCTGCGCGGCGCACCAGGCCACGTTGTCCGCATCGATGTCGCAGCCGGTGAGCGCCTGCGCCCGCGCGGCGGGAAAGTGGCGCGCGACGCGTCCGCAACCCACGCCCCAGTCCAGGACCCGGTCGAAATCGGCGAGATGCCGCCCGGCCACGGCGAGCAGCGCACGGTCGATCCGGTGGTAATCGGTTGCGCCCGAGATCAGGAAGCCCTCGGCATCGGCGTTGCCGATGACGCGAAGGCGACGCGCCTCGTCGGGCAGGCCGGCATGCAGCGCAGGATCCGGCTTGAACCACGAATCGCGGCCGCGCTCGACGAACGGCGTGTCGGGAACGACTCGCCGGATCTCGAGGACGCCCTCGGGATAGGGCTGCGCGAGATCGTCTATCGTCGCCTCGAAGCCGCACATCGCGGCGCCCTCGCGCATCCAGAACACGTCGCCGACGTCGGCCCGCGGCAGCGGATAGCGGAGGCTGTCGAAGCGCCTGCCGTTGACGGTGAACCATCCTTCGGCGGGCTCGATCGCACCGGGAACGGCCATCGACCAGCCTTCGGCGGCAAGGCGTGAGCCCGAGATCGAAACCCGGTCGACGTACCACGGCTCGGCGACCAGCCTGCGCTCGATGCCACGCGCGCCCGGGGACTGCGGCGAAGGCGCCTGCGCGGTCGACGGCCCGCGCAGCCAGCGCGCAAGGCGACCGACGGGATTGACGCGCATGGTGTTCGACGCCTTCTCGAGATGGTGGAAAGGGCGCGGGCGGAAAGGCCGCGCAGCCCAGCCGATGCGCGGCGACGATTCTACGTCAGCACCGCCGGTCGCCTGCGCGCCGGTGACCATCGGCTGGGTCGACGCGCCGGAGGCAGAAGGCATCGTCGGTACGCAGGCCCGCATCACGGGATGGGCGCTCGATCCGGTCGGCATCGCGGCGATCGAGCTTCGTCACGGCGGCCTGCGCCAGCTCGCGGCGTTCGGTCTCGCGCGACACGATGTCGCGGCGGTCCATCCCGGCTACCCGGACGGGGGCTTCTGCGGCTTCGCGTTCGAAGGATCGCTGGTGCGGGACGATTCACCGGCGAGCCCGGCGCGGAGCCGGCTCGAGGTCGTCGCGATCGCGGCGGACGGCCGGGAGACGCTGCTCGGGACGCGAAGCGTGATCGCGCCCGAAGCGCTGGTGATCTGGCGCGACTTCGACGCCGGCGCGGCCCGCGACCCCGGCGAGGCTTGCGGCGCAGGAACGTTCTTCGTGCTGCCCGCGCTCTCCGGTGTTCCGGCACGGAGCGGGGAAGGCCTCGAAACCCGCTATGCGCCGTACCTGTCGCCTTCGACGGGCATCGGCATGCGCGTTCCCATCCTCTACCTGCGCACGACGCTGGGTGCCTCCGGCGACTACGCCTTCGACCCCGATTTCGACACGACGCGCCGGCATGGCGAGCGTGCAATCGCCGACGACTCGCTGTCGGCGCTGCTCGCCGATGCGCTGGCGCGCAGGCTGCCGGTCCTCGTCACCCTCAATGGCGGCATCTGGGCCGACGCATCGTGCACCGTTCCGGCGTGGGACATCAACGACCGGCTCGAGGAGGACGTCGCGAACTGCCAGTGGAACGAGCGCGACGAGGTGATGCCCGACGATCACCTGAGGCACCTGCCGGGCTCGCAGCAGGCGCCGGAGCTCGCGAGGGCGCTGACGCTCAACGTCTACGCAGGCGCCGTGCGCCACTACAAGAAGCGCAACCTGCAGCAGGCTGCCGCCCATCTGGTCGCGTTCATGCGCGAGCATCCGGAGCTGTTCGTCGGGGTCAATCTCGATCCCGACGTCTACATCAATCCGTTCTTCTCGGAAGCCCAGTGGTACGACTACAACCCCGGGACGCTCAGGCAGTTCCGCCACTGGCTCGCCGGCACCGGACCCTACGCGGCTGCGGACGACCCGGGTGTCCCGGACCTCTCGTCGTACCGGCGCAGTCGACCGCTCTCGCTCGACGAGGCCGGCGATCTCGCGAATCGCCGCTATGCGAGCTGGGACGAGGTCGATGCGCCGCGGACGTTCTCGCGCGACCCGGCGAACCCCTACTGGAACGACCGCTGGGTGCACCAGTGGGAGATGTTCCGCCGGCACCTGGTGACGCTGCATTACGACGAGCTCGCGCAATGGCTGATCGACGCGGGTATCCCGGGCGACCGCATCTGGTCGTCACAGGGACTGATGGCCCCGTCCGACGGCTACATGCCCTTGGCCTTGCGCGAATCCAGCGCGGTCACGAACTACGACTCGGGTGGCGTGTCGGTCGAGGGCAGCAAACCGCGCAACGCGCATCTGGGCGGCATCGTCTACGGCCCTGCAGCGACCAACACCATGCCGATGGAGAACGGCCGGTCGATCTACGCGACGCTCGCGGACATCGATCCGGGATTCGGGATCGTCGAGTTCAACACCGCGGACCTGCGCGACCTGCGCGCGCATCCGGATTACGCCGCCGGATACCGTGCGCTGCGCGACCTGTGGAATTGCTCTGCGCGTTTCGTCTCGCCGATGGCGTGGAACGGTTCGAACGGTCTCGCGCGGGACGATCCGTCGTACGCGCCGCACACGGCCTGGCGCAACACGCCGCTCGAGGATGCGACCCTGGATTTCCTGCTGGCTCGCGCCGGGCTGCCGACCGGATCGCTGCTGTGGACCTTCGGCACCCGCCACCACGCCGACGACGATGGCTGGAACGCGGCTGCCGGCGCGTTCGCGACTGGGCCCGCCGGTCTCCTGCTCGCCCCGGACGCGCGCAACGGCCTGGCCCTCGAATCCCCCGCCGACCTGCGCATCGACCGGGAGCGCGTTGCCGTCGTCGTCGCGGGCCTTCCGGCGCAGGCAAAGGTCGAGGAGATCCGCGTGCTGCTGCGCGAAGCCGCCGGCGGCGCGTGGAGGCTTGCGGCGGCCGCTCGCGGCAGCGCGCTCGAACGCTGCAGTGCGGGGATCGCGGTCGCGACCCGCAGCGGCGACCTGCCGCCGCGGGTCGATCAGCTCCGAATCGAGTTCAGCTTCGCGGACCGGAGCGCGGTTTCATTGTCGCGGATCGCAGTGCTTCGCGCCCGCGCGCGCAGGACGGCGCCAGCACTGTGAGGCGTCCATGGAAGGGAATCCGGGGCGGCGCCCTTCAGCGGTCGTCGGTCTTGTATTCGACGTAGGTCCGGTCACGCAGCTGCCGGATGAATTCCTCCCACTGTTCGTCGCTCTTGCGCTGGCGTATCGCCTGGCGCGCCTGATCGCGCTCGCGCTGCTTCGTGATGTCCTGCTTGCGGCGCCCGAGCACCTCGATCAGGTGCCATCCGAACGGCGAACGGACCGGCTCGGAGATCTCGCCGACCTTGAGCTTGTCCATCGCCTGCTCGAACTGGGGAACGGTGTCGCCCGGCGACAGCCAGCCGAGGTCGCCGCCCTTGGCCGCCGACGCGTCCTCGGAATTGGCGCGCGCGACGTCCTCGAATTTCGCGCCGGCCAGCAGGCGCTCGCGCAGGCGGTCGATCCGCGCCTTCGCATCGGCTTCCGACGTCGACTCGTTGACCTTGATCAGGATGTGCAGCGCGTGCGTCTGCTCGACGATCGTGGGCTGGTTGCGGCTGCGGACCTCGGCGAGCTTGACGATGTGGAAACCCGCCGGGCTGCGCAGGATCCCGGAGACCTCGCCGGGCTTCAGCGTGCGCACGACGTCGGCGAACACGGTCGGCAGCCGCGCGCTGGAGCGCCAGCCCAGGTCCCCGCCCGACGACGCGTCGGGGGCCGCCGAGAACGTCGCCGCGACCTCGCCGAAGCTCTTTCCCGCCTTGATCTCGGCCAGCGCCTCCTCGGCGCGCTTGCGGCTCGCCTCGACGGCGGCGGGCGTGGCCTGCTCGGGCACGGTGATGTAGATGTGCGACAGGTGATATTCCTCCTCCCCGCCCGCCTGCGACGCGATGGTCGCGAGGTAATTGTCGACCTCGGCATCGGTCACGATCACCTTGCTGTCGACCTCGCGCTCGCGCACGCGCTGGATGATGATCTGCCGCCGCAGGTCCTCGCGATAGGTCGAGTACGGGATGTTTTCGCGTTCCAGGACCTTGCGGAATGCCTCGGGAGACAGCTTGTTCTCCTCGGCGACGCGAAGGATGGTCCGCTCGACCGTCGTGTCGTCGACGCGGATGCCGGTCTGCTTGGCGAATTGCAGGATGGCGCGCTCGACGATAAGGCGCTGCAGCACCTGCTTGTCCAGCACGTCGTCGGGGGGCGGCGTGATGTTCGAGGCCTTGAGCTGCTGCAGGAAGACGCGCCGCTCGTCGCTCAGGTCCCACTGCGTGAGCGCCTCGTCGTTGACGACGACGATCACGCGATCGAGGGGCACGACCGCCGCGGACGCGCCTTGGCGCGCAGGCGCGGCTACGGCTGCGGGCGTCTGCGCGAATACGCCGCCTGCGACGAATGCGAGCAGCGCGACGAGCAACGCAAACCATGGACGGCAACGGGCCATCGGATCACTCCTGAAATTCTAGTATTCGGGAAGCGGCTGCAGACCGCGGTCGCCCGCCGACGTGGCGTTCGTCGGCGTGTAGCCCGGCACGCTGCGGCGCAGGAGCTCGAGCGGGCTGGTGCCGACGCGTGCGAGGCCGTTCAGCTCGAGCTGCACGAACACCGACGTCGTTGCCTGTTGCGTCGTCGTCGTCAACCGCTGGCCGACGATGCGCAGTACCCAGCAGTCGCGATTGTACTCGATGCCCGCGACCGCCTCCAGCGTCTTCTTGTCCGACAGCGAGTAGTTCCAGCGCCCGACCAGCGTCCAGTTGTCGGCGACCGGCCATTGTCCCGACAGGTCGATCTGCTTGATTTGTTCGAGCGCGCCGGTGGGGTCGACGATCGAGCGCGTGTAGCGCCACGTCGCGTTGAAGGCGTGCCCGATCGAGGGCGTGTAGCGGAAGCCCGCATTCAGTCGCTCCACCTCGCGCCCGTCGAGGTTGTACTGCAGCAGGCTCGCCAGCGACCACGCGTCGGAAAGCCGCCCCTCGGCGGACGCCAGGAAATCCGACGTCGCCGCCGAACGCAGCGGTTCGCTCAGGTTGACGCGCTGGTCCTCGAAATAGAAACGCTGCCCGACGGCCAGGCGCAGGCGCTCGCCTCCGGTCGTGCCGTCGAGGAACCGCGAGGTCAGCGCCATCGTCAACTGGTTCGCGTCGCCGATGCGGTCGTTGCCGATGTAGCGGTTGTCCGCGAAGAGCTGCGAGAAATTGAAGTCGTCCTGCGCGGTGTCGAACACCGGCGCGGGGTCCTGCTTGCGATACGGGACGTAGACGTAGTAGGCGCGCGGCTCCAGCGTCTGCGTGAGCGGCATGTCGGCGACCTTCAGGTCGCGCTCGAACACGAGGCCTGCGTCCACGCTGGTGATGGGAATCGCATAGCTCAGGTGGCGTGCCGGCAGCGCAGGCGTCGGGCTGTCGAGCGAGTATTCGCGCAGGTGCAGGCCGGTGCGGGCGGTGAAGAACCATGCCGGACCCTGGCGGCTCCAGGCAACGGTCGGATAGAGGACGAAGCGGTCGCCGGTCGGCGCGAGCGCCGGCTGCGCGAAGCGCGCGTACTCGGCCGTCCCGCTCCACGTGAGCCCGAGCCAGTCGGTGGCGCGCAGCGATGCCAGGACCTGCGGCAGGCGGTTGTACGGCGGCACGACCGGCGTGTTCGGATCCTGCAGGGTCTGGAAACTCTGGACGCGCGCGAGAAGCGACCACGGTCCGCTCGTCGCCTGCAGGCCGGCGTCCCGCGGCAGCGATTTCTGCGACGTCACCGAGATGCGGTCGGCGAAATCCGCGAAATACGTGTCGTCCGAGACCTTGTTCAGGTTCCAGAAACCGGTGAGCCAGGGCGAGAACTGCTCGTTGTGCGTCCATGCCAGCGCGTAGCGGCGGCTGCCGGTGACACGGTCATTGGGCAGGTACTCGGCGTCGATTTCCCCGGTCGCCTGGCCGAGCGTCGCTCCCGCGTCGCCCAGCAGGTAGCGGAATTGCGTGCCGAGCATCAGGCCGCGCTTGCTCATCAGGCGCGGGGTCAGCGTCGCGTCGTAGTTCGGCGCGAGGTTGAGGTAATAGGGCGCTGCGATCTCGAGGCCGCGAACCCCGGTCGACCCCAGCGTCGGCGTCAGGAAGCCCGACTTGCGCTCGTTCGAAAGCGGGAACTCGAGCCATGGTGCATAGAGAACCGGAACATCGAGGAAGTGCACCGACGCGCCGCGCGCGGTGCCGACCTTGCGCAGGTTGTCGACCTCTATCTCGCTGCCGCGCAGGTACCAGTCCGGATTCGGCGCGATGCAGGTCGTATAGCTCGCGTCGGTCGCCTCGTAACGGTCGGGACCGAGGAAGCGAATCTCGGACGCTTCGCCGCGCGCGTTGGCCTCGGAGACGAAATAACTCGGCGATCTGAAGAACCCGGTCTGCGTGTCGCGTTTGTACTGGAGTTCGGGACCGGTGATCCAGTCGAGGCCGCGCCGAAGCAGGACGTTTCCTTTCCCGAATATCGTCTTGTCGTCGACCGAGTACGACAGGCGGTCGGCGAGGACAGTTTCGTTGCGCGTACGCAATTCGACGTGGCCCTCGGCCGTCAGCTGGAGGTTGTCGCCCTCCAGCCTGTCGGCGCGCAGGAACAGCGCCCCCTGCGCGCCACCCGCGCCTTGGGGTGCTGGCGCGCCTGCCCTGCCCGCCACGCCGCCCGGCGATGCCCCGGCAATGCGGCCCGGCGCCGCGATCTCGGGCGAAGGCCGCAACGCAAGCTCCTGCGCGCGCAGCAGCGGCGATGCGCCAAGCGCGGCGAACAGAATGGCCCGGGCGGCGATCCGGCCGGTGGGTAGCTTCATCGAGGGGAACGGAGGTACGGCGGTTTGCTAGAATCCGCGCATTCTAGCCCGGTGTCGCACCGTCCGCCCGTGCCGCCACGCGGCCCGACCTGGCGGAACGCCGACGCCCCGCCTCCAATGTCCACCGATACACCCGCGGACCCGCGGCAGGACGAGCTTCGCCATTGGCTCGGGTCGGCGCTGCGCCTGCCCGGTTTCGCGATCGCCCCGGCATCGTCCGATGCGAGCTTCCGACGCTATTTCCGCGCGACGCTCGCGACGCCCTGCGCCTACGCACCCGGCGAGTCGACCCTGATCGTCATGGATGCGCCGCCGGCGCTGGAGGACAGCCGCCCTTTCGTCCACGGCGCGGCGCTGCTCGCCGCCGCCGGCGTGCACGCGCCGCGCGTCCTCGCCGCCGATCTCGACCGCGGATTCCTGCTGCTGACCGACCTCGGCACGACGACCTACGCCTCGGCGCTCGACGAGGCGAGCGCCCATGGGCTTTACCTCGATGCGATCGACGCCCTGATCCGGTGGCAGCGGGCGACCCGCCAAGGCGAGCTGCCGCCCTACGACGAAGCCCTGCTGCGACGCGAGCTCATGCTGTTTCCCGAGTGGTACGTCGGTCGCCACCTCGGGTACACGCCGTCGCCCGCCGAGCATGCGACCCTCGACGAGGCGTTCGACGCCGTGATCGCGAACAACCTGGCGCAACCGCGCGTCTACGTGCATCGCGACTACCATTCGCGCAATCTGATGGTGTGCGATCCCAATCCCGGAGTGTTGGACTTCCAGGACGCCGTCCACGGCCCGATCACCTACGACCTGGTCTCGCTGCTGCGCGACGCCTACGTGGAATGGGACGAGGAGCGCGAGCTCGACTGGGCGATCCGCTACTGGGAGCGCGCGCGCAAGGCCGGGTTGCCCGTCGCAGCCGATTTCGCGCAGTTCTGGCGCGACTACGAATGGATGGGCGTGCAGCGCCAGCTCAAGGTTCTCGGCATCTTCGCGCGCCTGAAGCACCGCGACGGCAAGGATCGCTACCTGGCCGACATCCCGCGGGTGATGCGCTACCTTCGACGCGCCTGCGCCCGCTACAGCGAGCTCGGCTCCCTGAGCCGTTTCCTGGACACGCTCGAAGGCCTCCCGCCCGGCTTCGTGCATTCGTTCTGAAGCGGCCGGAGCGACGCGAATCACGGCAAGGCACCGGAAACCGATGACCAGCGCAATGATCCTGGCGGCCGGGCGCGGCGAGCGCATGCGCCCGCTCACCGACGACACGCCCAAGCCACTGCTTCCTGCCGGCGGCAAGCCGCTGATCGTCTGGCAGGTCGAGGCCCTCGCCCGCGCCGGGTTCACCGACATCGTCGTCAACGTCGCGCACCGCGCGGAAATGCTGGCGGCCGCGCTGGGTGACGGAACAGCGCTCGGCGTGCACATCCGCTGGTCGCGCGAGGACGAACCCCTGGAAACCGCCGGCGGCGTCGCGACGGCGTCCCCGCTGCTGCGCCCGGGGCCGGTACTGATCGTCTCCGGCGACATCTGGACCTGCTTCGACTATGCGTCGCTGGCGACGCGCATCGTCACCATGGCGGCCGATCCCGTCAGCCCCCGCGTGCACCTGGTGATGGTCCCCAATCCGCCGTACCACCCGGAAGGTGATTTCGCGCTGGAACACGGCCGGGTGACGCTGGCCGCGGGGGGACGCCTGACCTTTGGCAACATCGGCATCTACGACAGCGCGCTGTTCTCGGCACTGCCGCGAGGCGTCAAGCTGAAGATGCTGCCGCTGTATCGCGACTGGATCGAACGCGGCATCGTGTCGGGCGAGCGCTACGCCGGGCCATGGGCCAACGTCGGCACGCCCGGCGAGCTGCGTGCGCTCGACGCGATGCTCGCGAATCCTTCCCGGGGGCCGTCGACTCGCCCCGGCACGTGATTTGCACGTGCTTTACGCCCGAGCGCGGCCGCCGGCCCCCGAGGCCGCGGTCGATCCCGAGCCACCCCCTGCCGCCACCTGATCGCCGCTCCCCGACCGCCACCCCGAAGCAGCCACCGTGACCACGAACAACCCCCTGCTCGACTTCTCCGGCCTGCCCCGATTCGACCTGATCGAGGCCGCACACGTCACGCCCGCCGTCGACGCACTGCTCGCCCAGGCGCGCGCCGCCTTCGATGCCGCCGGAGCCGACACCCGTCCGGCGACCTGGGACACGGTCGTCGCGCCGACTGAGGTCGTCCTCGACCACCTGGATCGCGCGTGGAGCGCGGTCGGACACCTGAACGCCGTCGTCAGCACGCCGGAAATCCGCGACGCCTACAACGCGAACCTGCCGAAGACGACGGCGTTCTACGCCGACATCGCACAGGACGCGCGGCTGTTCGAGCGCTATCGTGCGCTCGCGCAGGATCCGTCGTACGCGACCCTCGATCCCGCGCGGCGCAAGGTCGTCGACAACGCGATTCGCGACTTCCGCCTCGGCGGCGCCGAGTTGGACGATGCCGACAAGGCCCGGCTCAAGGCGGTGCAGGAGGAGCTCGCGATGTTGTCGGCGAAGTTCGACGACAACGTGCTCGACGCAGAGAACGCCTGGTCCCACCACGTCGACGACGAGCCTGCGCTCGCGGGTCTCCCCGCCGACGTGGTCGCCGCCGCCCGCGCGGCGGCGAAGGCGGAAGGGCGCGACGGTTTCAAGCTGACGCTGCGCTCGCCCTGCTACGTTCCCGTCATGCAATACGCGAACGACCGCGCGCTGCGCGCGCTGATGCATCGCGCAGCGACCACGGTCGCCTCCGACCTGGGCGAGTCCCCCGGCTGGGACAACAGCGGCGTCATCGCGCGAATCCTCGAGCTGCGCCGCGAAGAGGCGAAGCTTCTCGGTTACGCGAATTTCGCCGCGCTGTCCCTCGTGCCCAAGATGGCGCGGACGCCCGCCGAGGTTCTCGCGTTCCTGCGCGACCTCGCCGCGCGCGCCAGGCCTTTCGCGCAGCGCGAGTTCGCCGAGCTGCGCGATTTCGCGAAAGCGGAGCTCGGCCTCGAGGAACTCGCCGCATGGGACGTGGCATGGGCCTCCGAGAAGCTCAAGGCGCGCCGCTATGCATTCTCCGAACAGGAGGTCAGGGAGTATCTGCCCGAGGACCGCGCGCTCGCAGGGCTGTTCCGCGTCGTCGAGACGATCTACGGCGTGACCATCCGCGCCGGCAGCGCGCCGGTGTGGCATCCATCGGTGCGCTTCCACGAGATCCGCGATGCGCAGGCTGCGCTGGTCGGGCAGTTCTATCTCGACCTGCACGCGCGCGAAGGCAAGCAGAGCGGCGCGTGGATGGACGACGCGATCAATCGTCGTCACACGACCGAGCGCCTGCAGCACCCGGTGGCCTACCTGACCTGCAATTTCCCCGGGCCCGTCGGCGACCGGCCCGCGCAGCTGACCCATCGCGAGCTGATCACGCTGTTCCACGAGTTCGGTCACGGCCTGCACCAGCTGCTGACGCGGGTCGACGTCGCCGGCGTGTCGGGCCTGCAGGGCGTCGAGTGGGACGCCGTCGAGCTGCCGAGCCAGATCATGGAGAACTACTGCTGGGAATGGGACGTGCTCGCGTCGATGACGGCCCATGCGACGACCGGCGAGCCGCTGCCGCGTGCGTTGTACGAGCGCATGCTGGCGGCGCGCAACTTCGAGAGCGGCATGGCGATGGTGCGGCAGCTCGAGTTCGCCCTGTTCGACATGCTGCTGCACAGCGCCCACGAAGCCGACGGCAGCGGAGAGTACGCGAGTCCCCAGGCCGTCCTCGACGCGGTGCGCGCGGAAATCGCCGTCGTGCCGCGGCCCGCCTACGACCGCTTCATGCACGCGTTCGGCCACATCTTCGCGGGCGGCTACGGCGCCGGCTACTACAGTTACCTGTGGTCCGAGGTGCTGTCCGCGGACGCCTACAGCCTGTTCGAGGAGCGCGGCGTCCTTTCGCCGGTGATCGGCGGTCGCTTTCGCGACGAGGTGCTCGCGCGCGGCGGAACGCGCCCCGCCCTGGAATCGTTCGTCGCGTTCCGCGGCCGACCGCCTCGGCTCGACGCGCTTCTGCGCCATAATGGCATGGTCGCCTCCCAGGCGACCTGACGTCCCCAGGAGGCCCCGCCATGAATCCGATACGCGTAGCCGGACCGTTGCTGTGCGCGGCATTGGCGCTCGCGCTGCAGGCGCATGCGCAGACCCTCTACCGTTACGTCGATCCCAGCGGCCATGTCGTGTATTCGGACCAGCCGCCGCCGCCCGATGCCAGGGGCGTGCAGTCGAAGCAGCTGCAGGGGAACGTCATCGACACCGACGCCACCCCGCTCGCGACCCGGCAGGCGATGCAGGCCTTCCCGGTCACGCTCTACACGTTCGACTGCGGCCAGGTCTGCCACGAGGCACAGGCGCTCCTGGACAGGCGCGGCGTGCCCCATGCGACCGTCGACGTCACGACCCCTGAAGGCGGCACCAAGCTGAAGTCACTGACCGGCGGGCAATCGGCACCGGTGCTGCAGGTCGGCGACAAGCGGCTGGCCGTCGGCTACAACGAAGCGCGCTGGCAGGCGCTGCTCGACGAAGCGGGCTATCCGAAGGACGCGCCGCCGCTGCGCGCCCGGCCGGGCGCCGCCGCTGCGAACGCGCCGGGAGGGCCGGCGAATGCGGCACCCGCCGCGAAGCCACCCGCGCCGGGCGCCG
>JAJXTF010000307.1 GCA_021784125.1 Pseudomonadota bacterium
CGGCAGCACGGCGAGCACGCGGTCGCGCTCGGTGAGCGCGTGCGCCCGCGACACGAAGCTGCCGCCCGCGATCACGTTGCGCTGCGTCAGCACGACGCCCTTGGGGACGCCCGTCGTGCCGGACGTGTACATCATCAGCGCATCGTCGCCGGGGAGGCAGGGCGCGAGGCCGTCGCCCAGCGGCGCAACGTCCGCGATGAACTCGTCGCAATCGGGATCGACACCGACGATCTCGATCGGCCGGCCGGCGCGCGCGGCCGAGGCGGCGAGGCGCTCGCGATCGGCCGGGGCGACGAACACCAGGCGCGCATCACTGTGCGCGAGCACGTAGTCGAGCTGCGTTGCCTGCGCGAGCAGGTTGAGCGGCGTGACCACGCGCCCCGCGTACATGACACCGATGAACAGCCTCGCGGTCTGCAGACCGTTCCCCATGAACGTCGCGACGCGCTCGCCGGCGGCGATTCCGCGCTCCGCGAGGAAGCCGGCGAGCCGCAACGACGATTCGCGCAGGCCCGCATAGGTCAGCTCGCGTCCGGTCTCGGGCGCGACGAGCCACACTCCCGTCGGCCTTGCTGCAGCCTGGCCGTCGACCAGGCTGCGGATCGTGTCAGGCATGGTGGCGCCCGTTCGCAATTGCCGCCATCCCGGGGCGCTCCTAGTCGCCGTACTTCGCGTGGTACGACCCGAAGATCTCGTCCTCACCCGGAACCTTCTCGGGAATCGGCCTGGCGATCCGGGTGATGTTCAGGAAATGGCGCCAGTGCATGTTGTCGGAGAAGCTGTTGCCTCCCCAGGTGCCGCAGCCCATCGACAGCGAGAACGGCAGGCCGTTGTCGAAGCTTCCGCCCGTCGCGATGCAGTGCGCCTGGTTGACGATCACGCGCGCGACCGGCAACTCGAGGCCCAGACGCAGCGCCTGGGTGTCGTCGCGCGTGTGCAGCGACACCGAGTGCCCCTTGCCCTGGTAGTCGTAGATGCGTCGGGTCAGCGCGCAGGCCTCGTCGAAATCCCGCGCCCTGTAGACGGTGAGCACCGGGGCGAGCTTTTCGCCCGAGAACGGGAATCCGGGGCCGGCGCCCTCCTCGGTGACCATCAGGAAGCGGGCTGCGCGCAAGTCCGGGCGATCGAGCCCGGCAAGCTGCGCGATGTGCGGCGCGGACTGCGCGGTCGCGGCCGGGCCGAGCTTGCCGCCGGGGAACATCAACGCCTGCAGCATCGCCTTTTCGCCGGCATCGAGCATGACCCCGCCCGCACGCGCCAGCTTGCCCAGCATTGCTTCGTACACGGTGGCGAGGATGACGACCGAGTTCTCCGACGAGCACGAGGTGGCGTTGTCGAAGGTCTTGGAGCGCGCGATCTTCGCCGCGGCATCGGCGAGATCCGCGCTCGCGTCGACGATCGAAACGACGTTGCCCTGGCCGACGCCGATCGCCGGCTTGCCGCTGGAATACGCGGCGCGGATGTTCGCCTGCGAGCCGGTGGCGGCGATCAGGTCGGCCTGGCGCATCAGCTCGTAGGTCGCGTCCTTGGTCACCGGCGACGCCAGCATCTGCACGAGATCGCGCGGCGCACCCACCTTCGCGAGCTCGGCGTGCACGAATCCGACCAGCGCGGCGCAGGTCGACCAGCCCTTGGGCGACGGCGCGAGGACGATCGCGTTGCCGCACTTGAGCGCGTTGATGATCTGGTTGGCCGGTGTCGCCGCGGGATTGGTCGACGGCGTGATTGCGGCGACCACGCCGACCGGCCGCGCGATCTCGGTGACGCCGCGCTCCGGGTATTCGGCGATCACCCCGACGGTCCGCACGCCCTCGATGTCACGCAGCAACCCGAGGGTCTTGCGGTGGTTCTTGAGGAGCTTGTCGGCGACGTTGCCCAGACCCGTGTCGCGCACGGCCATCTCGGCGAGCACGCGGTTGTTCCCGGGCTTCATGATCGCCCAGCCGCAGGCCACCGCCGCTTCGTCGATGCGCTCCTGCGGCCAGCGCTCGTATTCGGCCTGCGCCGCGCGGGCGCGGCGGATGATCTGCGCGACCTCTGCCGCGGCCGTGCGCGCCGGTTCGGATGCGGGCGTCATGGGTGCAGCTTGCCCCCGGGCGCGAGCGCAGCCGGCCCCTTCGCCGCGCGAATCGACTGGCGCAGGTGGCGGATGATCGGCCAGGCAAGCGCTGCAATCGTCAGGACCATCACGGTCCCGCTGATCGGGCGGGTGAAGAACACCGTCCAGTCGTTCTTGTAAGCGATCATGCTGGTCATGAATGCAGTCTCGGCGACGGGCCCGAGGATGCAGCCCAGCACCATCGGTGCGATCGGAAAGCGGTTGCGCTCGAACAGGTAGCCGACGATGCCGAAGATCACGATCATCCACAGATCGGTGACGCTGTTGCGCGCACTGTAGGCGCCGACGAAACAGAAGAGCGCGACGAACGCCGACGTGACGGCCTCGGGCAGCGCCAGCACGCGCACCAGCGGCTTGATCGCGAAATAGCCGAGCAGGCACATGCCGATGACCGCGACGAACATCGACGCGAAGATGGTGTACACCATCGCGCCCTCGGTCTGGAAGATCTGCGGACCGGGTTGGACGCCGTGCAGCAGGAACGCGCCGAGGATCACGGCGGTCGCGCCGCTGCCGGGAATGCCCAGTGCCAGCAGCGGCACCATGTGGCCGCCCACCGTCGCCGTCGATGCGACCTGCGGCGCGACGATGCCCTCGGGGATGCCGGTGCCGAGCTTGTCGCGGCGCTTGCCGTACTGCGCTTCGGTGCCGTAGGCGACGAACGAACCGACGGTGGCCCCCGCCCCCGGCACGATGCCGCAGATGATACCGATCAGCGAGCTGCGCGCGATCGTCGGCCGCAGCGCCCAGATCTCGCGCCATTTCGGCAGGTGGGTTTCGATCTTCCCGCTCCCGTCCATCGGCGGGGTGGCGAAGCCCTGCTCCATGCGTGCGAGCACCTCGCCGAGGCCATAGGCACCGACCATGACGGTCAGGTACTCGATGCCGTCCTTCAGGATCGGCACGTGGAACGTGAACCGGTCCGCGCCGTAGGTGTCGTCGACGCCCACCGTCGCGAGCAGCAGGCCGACGCACAGGCTGATCAGCGCCTTGACCATCGACGCCCCGCCCAGCGCCACGACGCCCGTCAGCCCGAACACCACGATCGCGAAATACTCGGGTGCGTCGAAGCGCAGCGCGAACTTGGCGAACGGCACCGCGAGCACGACCGCCGAAACCGCGGTGATCAGTCCGCCCCACAACGCCGCCAGCAGCGTCCAGCCGAGCGCCTGGGCCGGCCTGCCCTGGCGCGCCATCGGGTAGCCGTCCCACA
>JAJXTF010000308.1 GCA_021784125.1 Pseudomonadota bacterium
GCGCGGGTCCCGCCCGCTCGCGGGCTTGCGGGCGCTCGACGTGACGCACGTCCTCGCGGGACCCGCGACCGCACGCTTGCTGGCCGAACAGGGGGCCGACGTGCTGCACGTATCGCCTCCCTGGGAGTCCGATTCGCACGTGATGCACATCGACACCGGATGGGGCAAGCGGTTCGCCGTGTTGGACTTCGAGAGACCCGCCGATGCGCAGCGCGTGCGCGAACTCGCCGACGGCGCCGACGTGCTGCTGCAGTCCTGGCGTCCGGGCGCGCTCGAGCGCCTCGGGCTCGGCCCGCAGGACGTCGCGGGCCGCTCCCCGGGCCTCGTCTACGTCTCGGTGAGTTGCTATGGCTACGGAGGTCCGTGGCGCGACCGCGGCGGCTTCGAACCGATCGGTCAGACCGCTTGCGGTCTCGCGATCGACGAGGGTTCGGCGGACGAACCGCGCCTCGCACCGACGGGCACGATGAACGATTACCTGGTCGCCTACCTCGCGGCCGCCGGCACGCTCGCGGCGCTGATTCGGCGATCCCGCGAGGGCGGGAGTTATCACGTTCAAGTCAGCTTGACGCGGGCGTCGATGTGGTTGCAGGAACTCGGCATGCTCGATGCGGCATCGCGTCGGAGGTTACCAAGCGAAATGCCATCTCCGGAGGCGGGGAGCTTCCTCACGGCGGCGTCCCCGTATGGGGAACTGCGCGTGCCGGGTCCGCTGGTCGGGTACTCGCGAACCCCGGGGTTCTGGGAACGGCCGCCGAGTCCGCCGGGGCAGCATGAGGCCGTCTGGCTCGCGTGAGGCTCGCGTGCAGCTCGTTTGCGGCCCGTTTGCGCGACGGTCGGCGATTTGCATAAATTAGAGCAACTATTCTAATATGAGTCGGCCGGGCCTGCGCGTTCGAGCGCCGTGTGACCTCACGCGACGCACCGCGGCTCGGACGGGCTCGGACGGAACGAGCAAGGTCCGCCGCGCGTTGCGCGCGCCGATGACGGGGGGCAGAAAGCGATGACGGGAGCAGATCGGCGCACGGCCGGAATCAAGCGCGGCGTCAGCTTGTACAGTTACCAGGAGGAGTACTTCCTCCGGAAGATGTCCCTCGAGGATTGCATCGCGGTCAGCGCGAAGATCGGTGCGCTGGGCATCGAGACGCTCGCCGAGCAGATGATGCCGGGATATCCGCACCTCGACGACGCGTTCTACGAGAAATTCCGGGGTTGGATGGACCGGTATGGGACGGTCAGCACCTGCCACGACGCCTTTCTCGATACGAAGCGGTACAAGGGCCGCGGGTATACCGACGAGGAAGTGCTCCGCGACATCGAGCGCGATCTTCGACATGCCGCGCGGATCGGTGCGAAGGTGGTGCGAATGCTGATCTTCGTTTCGCCGGAGTGGCTGGAGCGTGCGATACCGCTCGCCGAGAGATACGACGTCAAGATGGGCATCGAGATCCATGCGCCGTGGCACTTCGATCATCCCTGGATCATGCGCCACCTGGAGATGATCGCGAGGACCCGGACGACGCACGTCGGATTCGTCCCGGACATGGGCATCTTCACGAAGCGGCTTCCGCGGGTCGCGCGCGATCGCATGGAACGCCTGGGCGGCACGCCGAAGATCCTGGATTACGTTTCCGGTGCGTACGAAGCCGGCGTGCTTTCCGAATACATCATCTTCGACGTCCGCCGCATGGGCGGCAACGCGATCGACATCGCCTGGGCCGAGCAATGCCGGCACAGCGTTTACTCGAACCCGAAGCGGTTGACCGAATACGTCGAGTACGCGTTTCACATCCACGCGAAGTTCTATGAGATGCTCGACGATGGCACCGAGTACAGCATTCCGTACGACAAGATCGTGGCGGCGCTGAAGGCGGGGGGCTATCAGGGGTATTTGTCGAGCGAGTACGAGGGGAACCGGCACATCCAGGACGCGTTCCCGGTCGACAGCGTCGAGCAGGTCCGGCGGCAGCATGCGATGCTCGAGCGCCTGCTCGCCGCGTGATCGGAGGACAACGATGTTCGACAAATACATGATCTGCCCGGAGACCGTTCGAAACGTCGCGGACGGCGGTCGCACCGTGGGATTCGAATTCGGCGCGCGGTTGCCTTACTACCGCGGGCTCGGCCTGTCGATGGTCGAGGACGTCGCCGTCACCGTGGATGGCAAGCGGATACCGCGCGACAGGATCCGGCTCACGGTATCCGGCCGGACCTATACGCTCGACGAACTGGAATCGGAGTACCAGGCGGTCTGGGAGATGGGCGACGTCGCCGTGGTGCGCGCGCTCGTCGACGGGGGGTTGTCGCCGGGCGAACACGTGCTCGAGCTCGAGGAGCAATTGCGCGTCTCCTACATGCCGTTTCCGTCGATCGGCCGGGACGCGAAGACCATCCGTATCGCCTGACCGTGCGGTCCGGTGCCGCGCACGATGTTCGCGGCTACAGGTCGATCCAGACCGCACCCCGGGCCGCGCTGTCGACGCAGGCGGCGATGAAGCGCAAGCCGCGCAGCCCATCCCGCACCGTCGGATAGCCGAGCTGCGGAGCCTCTCCGTTCGCGGTGCGGCGCACGTCGGCGATGAAATCCCGGTAGATCACGGCGAAGGCCTCGAGATAACCTTCGGGATGCCCCGGTGGCAGGCGGGTCGCGGCTTTCGCCGCAGGCGAACCGAAGTCGCGGCCGCAGCGTAACGATTGCCACGGCCCGCCTTGCGGCTTGTAGATCAAGGTATTGGGTTCTTGCTGGCGCCACTCGAGTCCCGCCGACGATCCATAGAGGCGAATCGCGAGCGCGTTCTCTTCGCCGCAAGCGACCTGCGAACAGACCAAGGTCCCCTTCGCCCCCGCGCCGAGCCGGATCAGTATGTTCGCGTCGTCGTCCAGCCGGCGACCCGGCACGAAGCGGCTGAGATCGGCGCAGAGCGAGCGGATCGGCTGGCCGCTGATGTACTCGAGGAGGTTCTCCGCATGCGAACCGATGTCGCCGACGCAACAACTCAGACCCGCTCGGGCCGGGTCCGTGCGCCATTCCGCCTGCTTGTTCCCTGAACGCTCGAGCGGCTCCATCAGCCAGTCTTGGTTGTACTCGACGAGGACCTTGCGCAGCTCGCCGAGTTTGCCGTCGCGCACCAGCGCGCGAGCCTCCCGGACGGCGGGGTAGCCGGTGTAATTGTGGGTCAGCGCGAAGAGCGCATCACCGCGCTCGACGAGTTGCGCGAGACTCTCGGCTTCGACGACGGTGAACGCGAGAGGTTTGTCGCAGATCACGTGGATGCCGGCTTCGAGGAAGGCCTTCGCGACCGGGTAATGCAGGTGATTCGGCGTCGCGAC
>JAJXTF010000309.1 GCA_021784125.1 Pseudomonadota bacterium
CGCGCGTGCGGCGGCGTCGCCCGTGCGCCGAACGCCCCGACGCCCGCGCACAACCCGGCGAGCAGGGCGACCGCCAGCGCCGAGCCGGCGCCCGCGAGCAGCCTGACGGTCAGCTGCGAGGCGATGGGGTCGGTGGTGCGAAGCTGCATCGCGACCGCCGGCCATCCGTTCAATGCGCCCAGCACGACCAGCGCGAAGGCGATCCCCATGACCCGGCGCAATCCGCGCGCGTCGACGCGATGCCGGACCCAGCTGCGGATGCCGACGATCAGCGCTGCGAGCCCGGCGGCCATGAAGACGGCGACCCCCGCAAGGGCCACGATCTGCAGGCGGTTGTCGCGCTCGCGCTCGGCTCGCAACCAGGTCTCGGGCAGATGCACGAAACGGCCGACGGCGGTCACCTCGTCGCCGCCGATCGCCACGGCGTAGCGCGCTTCCCCGCCTTTGCCGACGTCCACTCCCGGATCGCCGAAGACGAAAGACCAGTCGGTGCGTGCCGGTCGCGCAACCTCGTCGGCGCCCACCTGCTGCAGTGCCGCGGCGTCGACGCGAAAGCGCGCCGCGAGCTCGCGCGAGGCGATCGCGAGCGCCGCCTGCCGCGACAGATGGGCGCCGGGACGCGCCTCCGGCAATGCGTGGGCGATCGTGCGGATGCTGCGATCGTTCGCGACGGTGACGCGCCATTCCTCGGCGCGCGCAACGACGTCGCCGCCGAAAGTCGCATAGCGGACCTCCCACACCGGAGGCGCGAGCGGGCCGCCGACCCGTGCGCGATACGCCTTTGCACCGGCTTCGCGCCACACGAACTTGTGGGCCTGCCATTGCCGCGGGTCGTCGGTCGCGAGCCTCACGACTGCGAAGCGCTGCCATTGCGGGCCGAGCGTCACGCCGCGTGCGGCCAGCGCCGCATCCGCCGCGGCGATCGCGCCGGCACGATCGAGGGTCAGCGGCACGACGTCGGCGCGAAACGGCGCGAACGCGAGCCACGCGACCAGTCCCGCGACGCCCAGCAGTGGCAGGGCGTCGTGGAAGCGCGTTGCGAGCGGCCCGGTCGCACGCTCGACGGGCGCTTCCGCATGCGGCTCGACCGCCGGGTGGGCGGGCTGCCATCCGGCATTGCGCAAGCGGTCGGGCAGCTCGCCCCATGCGCCGGCCCTCAGGCGGCGCAGCAGGACGACGATGAGCGGTATCGATCCGGCGAGGATCACCAGGCCCTGCTGCAATCGGGCGCCCGGGCCCTCGACCAGGAAGAGCGGAATCGAGAACAGCGAGAGGTCGAAGCTCGCATGCAGCAGGATCGTCGGCAGCAGGCCGAAGCGCAGGAAGATCAGCGCCCAGACGATCGAGGGCAGCAGCAGCTCGACGGGCCGCGAATAGGCGGGAAAGCCGGGGTAGTTCGCATGCGCGCTGCCGAACACCACCGCCTGCAGCACCACGGCGAGCGCGATGCCGAGGCCGCGGCGTCCCCAGCGCGCGCCGATCAGCGCGCCCAGCGACAGCGGGATCGCGCGGAAGACGCACTCCTCCATGAACCCCGCCTGCAGCGACAGCGCGATCGGCGTCGCGGCGGGCACCGACGAGCCCAGGATGTTGGGATCGGTCAGCACCTCGGAGGGCTGCCACCAGCCGAGCCAGCGGTTGGTCGCGTAATAGAACGCCGCGATCAGGGCGAGCTCGATGGGCACGAACAGGTAGCCGCCGAGCGTCCGCCCCGCCACCTGCCGCGTCGCGCCGGCTTCGCGCGACCACAGGCGCCACAGCTGGGGCTGATGCGGGAACGCGCGCCGCGACAGGCTCTCCGCAGCCATGAACGCGAGGGCGTAGGCCAGCCCGCCTGCGACCGCGAGCATCACCGCGCTGCCCGCCTGCTTCGCCCAGAACGTCGCGGCGGTCTGCGTCGTGTCGGCGCCGAACCACGCCGCGGGCGCGGAGGCGAGCGAAGCCAGCGCGAGCAGGCCCCCGACGCAGAGTCCCGCGACCACCGCGGGCTTCCACAGCAGCCAATGTTTCCGCGCCAGCCACAGGACGCCGAGAATGCAGCCGCCGATGCCGTAGAGGATCCCGGCCGACAGCGCCGCGAGGTTGGCGATCAGGTCGTTGCTGCTGCGCAGCTCCGCATAGCGTCGTTCGTAGGACTCGGGCACGTGCACGAACGGCATCACCGCCGTCAGTTCGTCGCCGGAGACCTCGAGGCGCAGGCGCACGCGGGCCTCGCCCAGTGCCTCCGGCCGCTGGTAAGTGAAGCTGTGGTCGACCCGCCCGCCCGGCTGCGTCTGCTGCGAATGCTCGAGGAAGCGGTATGCCGACAGGTCGATGCCCCAGTCGGCCTTCGCGCGCGTCTCGGCGATCTCGCGCGCCTCGGCCTCGGGCAGCGCCTTGCGCGCCGGATCGCGGACGTAGGCTTCGGGCAGGCGCCGCTCGAAACCGTCGGGCCTGCCGTCGGGGCGCAGCCGGACGTAGGTCTCGTCGATCGCGCCGAGCCTGAACAGTCGCACCTCCCACCAGTACGGCGCGTAGACGCCGCTGCGGGTGAGCCGCGCGAACGCGCTCTTGCCGCCGCCTTCGAGCTCGACGTAGTTCTGCGTCTCGGAATCGTGGCTGAAGCGCACCGCCGAGCGTGCATCGGCGGGCGCGAGCCGGAGGCGCGCGGCGAGCGAGCGTGCGGCGGCGGCCGCATCGCTGCGCGCCATCGTGACATCGAGGTTGACGATCGGAATGGCCAGCGGGAACAGCCGCAGCGCGATCGCGAGCGCCGCGAGCGAAACCAGTGCGTAGACGGCCCAGAATGCGGGCTCGCGGGTGATGCCGTTCATCCACGTCTCCCTGCAGCATCCGCGCCATCGGCCGCAGGCGGCGCGCCGCCCGCCTCGCGGCCAGCCCCGACGATCCCGCGCGCGGCAAGATCGGCCAGCGCCTCCGCGCCGATGCCCAGCCGCTCCCCCAGCACCCATGCCGTGTGCTCGCCCAGCAGCGGCGGCGCAGCATTCGGGACGGGGGGCGTGGCCGACAGCCGCAGCGGAACGCGCAGCTGCGGGACTGACCCGGCGAGCGGATGGGGCAGTTCGACTTTCATGCCGCGGGCTACGGTCTGCGGATCGGCGAACACCTGGTCGATGCGGTTGATCGGCCCCCCGGGGATGCCGGCGCGCTCGAGCGCGGCCAGCCAGTGGGCCTGCGTCCTGCCGCGCATCAGCGCTTCGATCAGCGGCACCAGCGTGTCGCGGTTGCGCACCCGTTCGGCATTGGTCGCGAAGCGTGGATCGCCGGCCAGCGAGGGCCTGCCGGCGATGTCGCAGAATC
>JAJXTF010000310.1 GCA_021784125.1 Pseudomonadota bacterium
TATGCATGCCCAGCCCTACACGACGTTCACGACTGGCTGCGCGTTGAAGTTCTCGCCGTCGCCCTCCAACACACAGACCAACACCGCAATTCCAGTCGGCGTCGAACTCGTCGATTCGAGCAACAACCAGGTTCAAACATGGTTCATGGGGCCTGTGACATTGACGCAAACGGCGGGGCCGTCAGCGGCGTTGTCCATCACGGGGCCGACCTACAGTTCCGGCGTTGCGAACTTCTCGGTGACGGGCAAGGCTCTCGGGAGCTATACCGTGCAGGCTGCCTCGGGAACGCTTACCCCGATCAATGGCGCGTTCACCATCTACGACGGCATGCTCAACTGCAACCCCAATCCGCCGTTCCGCTTCACCGATAACAACACCAACCACGTCAGCGATCCCTCTCAGTCGGGATACGCTGCCGGTTCGCGCGGATTCTGGAACAAGGACGGGCTCGCCTGCGTACCGATCCTGTACACGTTCACCAACACGATCCTGACCGACAACACCGTGCACCTGGCGTGGGACACCAGCACTCAGCAACTCCCCGCATTCACGTACACGATGACGTGGAAGACCGAAGACGTGGCCAATCCGAACAATCCGACCGGCAATCAGGATTCCAGCACTTACGGATGGCCGGTTCCGAAGCGTCCCTACGTCGCTTGGCAGGCATCGGATGGCACGGTTTCCACAGCGAACTTCGTCCCCGCCCTCACCTGCATGAGTCCCGACTTGCCTGCACCATACGCGACACTGGCCGCGGACGTCGGGACCGCGGACTCGCAAGTCTCGATCACCGTCAGCACGCCACAGTCCGTGCCGTCGGGCTATCCGACGGCGACCCTGCCGACGACGGCCTCGACTTCGTCCTCGTTCCCGATCGTCATTGGTACCGAGCGGATGAAGGTGATCGGAGTAACGGCGGGCCCGACTTCCGGGCAATACACGTTGACCGTGGTGCGCGGCGACGACGGACTAAGGTCCCCCGCCCCGCATATTGCCGGCGTCTACGTGATGAGCACGCCGTTGCCGATCGATACGGATCCGAGCAGTTCGTATTACCAGAAGCAAGTGCCGATGTGCGTGGTGGAGCACGGCTGGACGGCGGCCGGCATCGATCCGTCGAACGGAATCGCCCAGATCCGCTACTGGACGACGGTGTTCGACATCGGCGACGGTTTCGTCACGATCAGGTAAGGCGTCCCACACGCAGCAACGAAGAGCGGCCCCGCGGGGCCGCTCTTCGTTTTCCGTGACCCGTGACTATTGCTGTGCGACCGGCGCCGGTGGGACGGCGCGCACCTTGAGGCTGGCGAGGAGGGAACGGCTCTCGTCGACGATTTCGATCGGGGGCTCGACGCCTTCGAGGCGGTCGAGCTCGATCAGGCACAGCGACGTCAGTGTCGCCTCGAAGAGGTCGCGGCGCTCCTTTGCAGCGGCGAGGCTCGCTTCCAGCGCGTCGCGCGCTCCCCAAAGGTCACCCTGCCGGATCAGCGCGTGTCCCTTGACACGCTGCAGCAGCGACACCACTCGCGCCACGCCGGTGGAGGATCCCGCGCGACCGAGCAATCCGTCGACCAGCGCGAGAGCCTCGTCCAGTCGATCCATGGCGACGCGGCACTCGGCGATTCGCGCGTCGACGGGGGGAATCTCCTCTTCGGCACCGACCTGCAGGAAGTTGGACTTGGCGCCTTCGAGGCGGCCGAGCGCTTCGTCGAAGCGCCCGAGGCGCAGCGATGCGCGTCCGAGGAAGAGGAGGCACGCACCCAGGTAATAGCGGTACTGCGCGGCTTTCCAGAACGGCAGTGTTTCGAGCAGCAGCGCTTCGGCTTCGGCCCACTCTCCGCGGTCGATCAGGATTTCCGCGACGTTGATGCGCGCCACGGCGGCTCCGACACTGTTGCCGATCTTCAGTGCGGCATTGCGGCCCTGTTCGTAATAGGTCGCGGCCTCGTCCCAACGGCCTTCCCACTGGCACACGACCCCGAGGTTCGACAGGGCGGCGCCTTGGGCAATCAGGTCTCCGGCCTTGCGATAAGCCTCCAATGCCCGCTCCATCAGTGGAATCCCCCCTTCCCTGCCCAGCTGACCGTAGGCCCAGCCCATGACGAACAGGCCGTCGCCAAGCGCTTCCGGCTCGTCCGCGGCCTCGGCCTCGGCAACGGTCCGTTCGGCGCACTGCAGCGCCTCGTCGGTCTTTCCCTCCGCCTGGAGGACGGTCGCACACCATGCGCTCACCCGCGCCGATTGCCTGGCCGCCTCAGGGCCGGGCACCCCTTCGAGCGCGCTTCGCGCCTGCTCGACCCAGCGCAGCGCCTCGGCATAGTTTCCGAGCTTCTCTTCCAAATGCGACAGCTTGATCATCAGGCTGGATTGCCCGACTCGATCGCCTTCGATGAGCGGTCGCACCGCGACATAGGCTTCCGACGCTTTCTGGAACTCGCCGGCCCGGTACCAGGAGTCGCCGAGTGCCTCCCGCAGGGTCGCGATGTTCTTCTGCTCGCCCTCCGGCAGCTGGCGTCCGGCCTCGAGCGCGCGTCCATAGAGCCTCGCGGCTTCGACGTAGGCATTGACGTCGTAGGCGCGCTTGGCCGCGACCGCGGCATAACGCGAAGCGGCTGCGCTCTCGCCGGCCTCGAAATAGTGCAGCGACAGCGGACCCGCAACTTCTTCCGGGTTCTCCGCTTCCCTTTCCAGATGTGACGCGACGACGCCGTGGAGCTTGCGCCGCAGCTTGAACGGCAGGCCCTCGTAGGCCGCGTCGCGCAGCAGCGAACGGCGGAACCGCAGGTATCCGTCGGGCTCCGCGTCGAAGAGATCACGCAGTCTTTCCCAAGTCTCGGATTCCGGCGCGCTGCCTTCACCCTCCTCGGCGAACCACCCAAGCATTCGCGGATGGAACGTCAGACCGAACACCGAGGCGCGTCGAACCACGGCGCGGTCGTCGGGCGCGAGACCGTCGATCTGCGCCATCGTCGCGGCTTCGGCCGAATCAGGGAGGTCGGCGACACCTCCCGACTCGATCGCGGTGCGCAAGAGGTCGCGCAGGAACTGGGGGTTTCCGCCGGAGCGTTTGGCGACGACCTCGAGGACGTGCGCGGGAAGCGGATTCTGCTGGGTCGCGAGCTGCGCCATCCGCAGCGCGTCCTGCGCGGCGAGTGCCTTGAGTTCGACGCGCAGCACGGCCTCCGATTCCGGCGGTGCAAATCCGCCTGCCGCGCCGCGGCGCGCGATCGCAAGCAGCCACGGTCGCGATGTGATCTTCTCTGCG
>JAJXTF010000311.1 GCA_021784125.1 Pseudomonadota bacterium
CGTCGCCGAGGTCTACGGTCCCGACGAGGCCGGGCGCCACGAGGTCGCGGCGTTCGTGCGCCAGCAGTTCGCCCGCGAGCCCGGGATCGTGGGCATCGACGACTCGATCGAGGCGAGCGCGCCGAAGATCCTCGTCCACGTCGACCAGGCGCGCGCGGCCGCGCTCGGCGTGTCGCAGGCGGACATCGTCGCGACGATGCGGATGGCGCTCGACGGCGAGGACGTCACGATGCTGCACGACGGTCAGGCCAAGTACGGCGTCCCGGTGCGCCTGACGCTGCCCGAGCAGCGGCAGTCGAAGCTCGATGAGCTGCTGGCGATGAAGGTGCACGGCAACAATGGCGCGCTGGTGCCGCTGTCCGAGGTCGTGCAGGCGCGTCGCGTCGAACGCGACCTCTCCCGCTACCACAAGGACCTGCTGCCGGTCTCCTACGTGATCGCCGACGTCGCCGGCAGGATCGACAGCCCGCTCTACGGCATGTTCGGCGCGCGCAAGTTCCTCGCGGGCGCTTCGCTGCCCGAAGGCGGCAAGCTCGGCGAATACTTCATCCGCCAGCCCTCCGATCCCTTCCGCGCCTACTCGATCAAGTGGGACGGCGAATGGCAGGTCACCTACGAGACCTTCCGCGACATGGGGATCGCCTACGCGGTCGGGCTGGTCCTGATCTACCTGCTGGTGGTCGCGCAGTTCGGCTCGTACATGACGCCGCTGATCATCATGGCGCCGATTCCGCTGACGATCATCGGCGTGATGCCCGGACACGCGCTGCTGCATGCGCAGTTCACGGCGACGTCGATGATCGGGATGATCGCGCTGGCAGGCATCATCGTGCGCAACTCGATCCTGCTCGTCGATTTCATCAACCTGCAGGTCGATCGCGGCGTGCCGTTCGCGGAGGCGGTCGTCAGTTCCGCCGCGGCGCGCGCCAAGCCGATCGCCCTGACCGGGCTCGCCGCGATGCTCGGCGCGCTGTTCATCCTCGACGACCCGATCTTCAACGGCCTAGCGATCACGCTGATCTTCGGCATCCTGGTGTCGACGCTGCTGACGCTGGTCGTCATCCCGGTTCTCTACTACGCCGTCAACCGGAAGCGGTTCCGGTGATCGGTTTCCATCGCTGACCTGAAGGAGACGTTCCTGCCATGACCACCAACCGTCTGATCCGCATGTTCGCCGGCAGTTTCGTGCTGCTATCGCTCGCGCTGGGCATCCCCGGGAGCCCGCTGTTCGTGAGTTCCAACTGGCTGTGGTTCACCGCTTTCGTCGGCGTCAACCTGCTGCAGAGCAGCTTCACGCGCTTCTGTCCGCTGGAGACCGTCCTGAAGCGGCTGGGCGTGCGCGAGGGCTGCTGAGCCCCGCCGCCACCCGCCCGGCCCCCACCCATCTCGCTTGCGCTCGGCACCCTCTCCCGCGAGCGGGAGAGGGTGGGGTGAGGGGTGGGGTGAGGGGGCGGTCCGGTCAGCCCACCTTCACCGGAACGAAGATCTGCTGTCCGTTGCGCTCGATCAGCAGCGCGACGCTCTTGCCGGCCTTCGCGATCTGGTGCTTCAGACCGTCGACCGTCGTCACCCTGGTCGAGCCGACGCGCACGATCACGTCGCCCGGCTGGATGCCGGCGTCGGCCGCGGGTCCGCTCGCGTCCTCGACGACCAGTCCGTCGTGCCCCACCTCACGCTTCTCGTCGGGGGTCAGCGGACGCACGGCGACGCCGAGCTTGTTCCCCTGGCTCGCATCGCTCGAGCCGGCGCTCGCCACCTTGGTGTGGCCGCCCCACGATCCGACCGTCGCCTCGAGGGCCATCGGCTTCCGGTCGCGCCAGATCTCGACGTTGATCTTCGTCCCCGGCGCCATGTTGCCGATGCGACTGGTCACGTCGGTGCTGTCGGTGACCGCCGCGTCGTCGATCTTGCGGATGATGTCGCCGGTCTTGAACCCTGCCTTGGCGGCGGGGCTGTCCTTCTCGACGTTGCCGACGAGCGCGCCGTTGGCGTCGGGAAGTCCGAAGCTCTGCGCCAGCGACTGGTCGAGCCCCTGGATGCCGATGCCCAGCCGCCCGTGATTGACGCGGCCGTGCGCCTTGAGCTGTTGCGCGACGTTCTCGGCGACCTTCGCGGGAATCGCGAACGAAAGTCCCATGAATCCGCCGGAGCGACTGTAGATCTGCGAGTTCACGCCGACGACCTGACCTGAGGCGTTCACCAGCGGGCCACCCGAATTGCCGGGATTGACGGCGACGTCGGTCTGGATGAACGGCGTCATCTGGCCGCCGGGCAGCGCACGGTGCACGCCGCTGACGATGCCCGCCGACACGCTGTTCTCGAAGCCGAAAGGCGAGCCGATCGCGATCACCCACTGACCCGGCTTGACGCCGGGCGGGTTCGAGAGATCGACCGCGGGCAGGTTCGTCGCGGCGATCTTGAGCAGTGCGATGTCGGTCCGCTTGTCGGCGCCGATGACCTTGGCGGTGAACTCGCGGCGATCGGTCAGCTTGACCGTGACCTGGTTCGCGCCGTCGACGACGTGCGCGTTGGTGATGATGTAGCCGTCGGGGCTCACGATGAAGCCCGAGCCCTCGCCCCGCATCGGCACCGCGTGCGGCTGCATCTGGAAGCCGGGTCCGCCGAAGCGCTTGAAGAACTCGTTGAACGGATTGTCGGGGCCGAACTGCTCGTCGAGGCCCGTCGTCTTGGTGGTTCCGACCGTCGTGATGTTGACGACCGCGGGCCCGACGCGATCGACCAACGAGGTGAAGTCGGGCAGGCGTGCTGCCGCCGTCGCCGCAACGGGCGCGACGACTGCCGGCGGGCTCACCGCCGCGTTCGCCGTCCCGAGCACATGCGTGTCGAGTCGGTTGAATCCCGCGCCCAGCGCCAGGCCGAAGCCGGTCGCCACGAGCGCTACCGTCAGCTGTTTCATCCTCATCGTGCTTCTCCTTGAAGTCGGTGGGGCCCGATCGAAAGCGGGGCCTGCAGCTTCGACTCTATGCGCCGGCGCTTAACACCACCTTAACGGCAGGCTGCATCGGCTGCCGGTGGTTCACGCAGCCACCGCGGCGGCGAAGCGCACGCTGACGACCAGGCCGCGTCCGGTCACGGGCGCGTCGAGCGCGATGCTTGCGCCATGCGCATCGGCGATGCGCTTGACGATCGACAGCCCGAGCCCGCTGCCAGGTTCGTCGTTGCCCGCGCCGCGATAAAAACGGTCGAACACGCGCTCGCGGTCGTCGTGCGGGATGCCGGGACCGTCGTCACTGA
>JAJXTF010000056.1 GCA_021784125.1 Pseudomonadota bacterium
CGTAGACCTCGGCGGCGATCGCGAGGTAATGGTTCTGCGCAGCGGGTCGCGCCGTGACCGGCGCCCCCGAGAGCATCTGCTCGACGGTCGCGAGCGCACGGTCGTGGTCGCCGATGCCCGTAAGTGCGTCGGCCAGATTCGAGCGGGCAAACATCACGACCTGGGGGTTGTCGAACCGCGCGAGCTCGACCAGGGCAGCCTCCGCCAGCTCGCGCGCGGGCGCGTAGTCACCGACGGTCACCAGCGCGGCGGCGAGGTTCGACATCACCGTCGGATGCTGCGGCGAGGGCGGTGCGACGCGCAGCGCTTCGAGCGCTTCGTACAGGTAGCGAATCGCCGCGTCGAGCTCGTCGGTGAAGTAATGCGCGGCACCGATCGCATTGAGCAGCCAGAAGCGGTCCTCGGGCGGCAGGACCTGTTGCGCTTCGGCGTGGAGCGCGAGCAGGCGCTCGCGCGCGGCGTGCGCCGAGCCTTCCACGATCGCCAGCCGCGCTGCGGCGATCTCCGCGAGCAGCAGTCCGCGCCGGTCGTCGAGCGCCTCGAAACTCTTCCTGGCGGCCGTGATCCACTCGCGGGCCTCGACGGGCCTGCCCGTGAAGTACAGGTGGTGGTAGGCGAGGGTCAACCCGGACCATGCGCGCAGCTGCGGGTCGTCGTGCGCGGGATCGTCGACGAACGCGCGTGCCCGGGCATAGGCGCTTTCCGGTTCGCGGAAGTGCTGCGCCCAGAGCGAGGTCGCGGTGTCGTTCATCGCGTCGCTTCGTTCATCGCGTCGCTTCGTTCATCGCGTCGATGCGGTCGCTGCCCGTGCCGCCGCCGGCGCGGTGGCCGCCGCTGCCGTCGGGAGGGCCGGCGCTATAATTCCGGCGCGTTGAACCCACCGTCCGCCTCTGCCGCCGCGCCGACCGCGCACGAGCATTCCGATGTCGTGCTGTGGGGTGTGACGACGGCGGGGCGCAGGTTCCGGCCCAGCGACTGGGCGGAACGCCTCGCCGGCCTGACCGCAAGCTTCGGCCACGACCAGAAGCTCGTCTACTCGCCGCTGGTGCGCCCTGTCACCGTCGGGGCAGTGAAGGCGATGATCATCGGGCGCCAACTCGAGTCGCTCGCGCCGCGCCTGCATCGCTTCTACCTCGATTTCGCGCACGACAACGCACTCCAGGTCGAATTCGTTCCAGGCGTGCTCGCCTCGCCGCAAAGGCTCGTTTCCCCGCCGTCGGCGATGCGCGAGGAGCCGCGGGAACCCATCTGACGCATGCGGGCACCAGGACGCAGTGCATCGATGCCCGGGTTCACAAATGAGCAGGGCGCCCTGCAAGGCGCCCCGTCGTCTGTCGGATCGATCGCGCCGCGCCGTTTCTGGCTAGGGCATCGCCTTGATCGCCTGCGCCAGCCGCGACTTGGTGCGCGAGGCGAGGTTCTTGTGGACGATCTTCTTGTCGGCGATCCGGTCGATGACCGCCTGGGACTCGCGCATCTCGGTGGTTGCGGCCGCCTTGTCGCCGGCGGTGATCGCCTTCTTTACCTTCTTGACCGCGGTGCGCAGCGCCGACTTGAGGCTGGCGTTGCGCTGTCGCGTCGCCTCTGCCTGCCGGGCGCGCTTGCGGGCCTGCGCCGTGTTGGCCATGAGTGATGATCCTTGTTCGAATTGATGCAGCGGCTCGCTGCGCCGCCGGCTCTTCCGCGCATTCCGTCGAACGCGGGCGTGGAGGGGCCGACAAAGACCGCGCATAATACGCGACTTTTGTCTTGGCAGCAAGCCGCCGACCCCGGTCGGCAGCTGCCGCGACGCCCCCTGCAACTGCCACCGGCTTCCCGTTGAACCTGCTGCGCACCCTTTCGACCGTCAGCGGCATGACGCTGCTGTCGCGGATTTCCGGACTCCTGCGCGAGACCCTCAAGGCCACCGTCTTCGGCGCCGGCCTGCAGATGGACGCGTTCGAAGCGGCGTTCCGGCTGCCGAACCTTCTGCGGCGGCTGTTTGCCGAAGGTGCGTTCTCGCAGGCTTTCGTGCCGATCCTCGCGGAGTACCAGCGCAAGCGCGGCAACGACGCCGCGCGCAAGCTCGTCGGCGACGTGGGCACGCTGCTCGCGGTCGTCCTCGTCCTCGTCTCGATTGCCGGATCGATCGCCGCACCCTGGCTCGTCTACCTGCTCGCGGGAGGTTTCGCGAAGACGCCGGGCAAGGTCGAGCTCACCGCGCAGATGATCCGGATCGTATTTCCGTACATCCTGTTCGTATCGCTGGTGTCGCTCGCCGGCGGCGTCCTCAACGTGCATCGGCGGTTCGCGATCCCCGCCTTCACGCCGGTGCTGCTCAACCTGTCGATCATCGCCTCGGCGATTTTCCTCGGACCGTGGTTCGCCCATCCGATCAAGGCGCTGGCCTGGGGCGTGGCCTTCGGCGGCATCGCGCAGCTTGCCCTGCAGATCGTACCGCTGATGCGCATAGGCATGCTGCCGCGGCCCGGATTCGACTGGCGCGACGAAGGCGTGCGCCGCGTGCTGGCGGCGATGGGTCCGGCGGTCGTCGGAGTCTCCGCCGCCCAGATCTCGGCGCTGCTCAACACCCAGCTCGCCGCGCTGCTCGGCGACGGGCGCATCTCGTGGATCACCTACGCCGACCGCCTGATGGAATTCCCAAGCGCGCTGCTGGGCGTCGCGCTCGGCACCGTCCTGCTGCCCTCGCTCGCGCAGCATTACAGCGACGACGACCATCGCGAGTACTCGGCGCTGCTCGATTGGGGCCTGCGCCTCGCCTTCCTGTTGGCGCTGCCTGCGACGCTGGCGCTGGGAATGCTCGCGATCCCGCTGGTGTCGACGCTCTATCACTACGGCAGGTTCACGATCAACGACGTCATGCAGACGCGTGCCGCGCTGCTCGGCTACAGCGCGGGATTGCCGGCGCTGATCCTGGTCAAGATCCTGGCGCCGGGCTTCTATGCGCGGCAGGTGATGAAGACCCCGGTGAAGATCGCGTTCTTCACCGTGGTCCTGACGCAGGCGATGGCCGTCACCTTCGCGTGGCCGCTCGGACTGCAGCAGGCGGGACTCACGCTGGCGACGAGCCTCGGCGCCTGCTGCAACGCGGGGCTGCTGCTGTGGTTCCTGCGGCGCAAAGGCTACTACCGCCCGCAGCCGGGCTGGCCGGCATTCGCGCTGAAGGTCCTGGTCGCCGTCGCCGCGCTCGCGGCGGTGCTCGCCTGGGTGCCGGGCAGCGACGCGTCGTGGCTGCAGGCCGGCGTCCTCAGCAAGGTCGGTCGCCTCGCGCTGATCATCGCCGCCGGGGCGCTCACCTACTTCGGCGTGCTGTTCGCGCTGGGATTCCGCCTCGCCCAGTTCAGCCGCCGCGAGGCACCCCTGCCTGCGGCGATACCGCCGGAGCCCGACGACGGCCAGTAGCTTTACTCCCACTCCCGCTTGCGGGAGTGGATCGGGGCGAGGGCTCAGTTCGGACCGCTGCCCTTGCGATGCGGGCAGCGCGGCTTCGTGCAGTCGGCGTAGAGGTACAGCGCGTGCTCGCTGATCGCGAAGCCGCGATCCTTGGCGATCCGGGCCTGGCGCTTCTCGATCTCGGGGTCGTAGAACTCCTCGACGCGCCCGCACTGCATGCAGACCAGATGATCGTGATGCTTGCCTTCGTTGAGCTCGAACACCGCCTTGCCCGATTCGAAATGGTGCCGGACGAGCAGGCCGGCCTGCTCGAATTGGGTCAGCACCCGGTAGACGGTGGCGAGCCCGATGTCGAGGCCCTCGGCGAGCAGCATCTTGTAGACGTCCTCGGCCGTCAGGTGGCGGACCTTGGAGGTCTCGAACAGGTTGATGATCTTGAGGCGCGGCACTGTCGCCTTCAGTCCTGCGCTCTTCAGATCCTGGGATGTGCTCATTGAAGGCCCTGCGCTGCGGCGTGACGTGGATGGTCGCGGCTATAATAGCCATTTGCCCGGATGATTCCCATAGTGCACTCGCGAACGACTCCCCCCGGCGTACGCAGTCTCGTCACCGCAGTCGCGCTCGCAGCCGCGGTCGCCGGCATCGGCGGCTGCGCGAGCGCGGACAAGTACATGCCGACGTGGCGCTCGTTCGGTGTCTACAAGATCGACGTCAACCAGGGCAACTACCTGTCGCAGGACATGGTCGACAAGCTCAAGGTCGGCATGACCCAGCAGCAGGTGCGGCTGATCCTCGGAACGCCGCTGATCGAGTCCCCATTCCGCAGGGATCGCTGGGACTACGTCTACGAGTTCGCGAAACAGGGCCAGCTCCGAGAGCACCGCAATTTCACCGTCTGGTTCGCCGACGGCAAGGTCACCCGCTGGGAAGGCGACAAGATGCCGGAGTCCATCGTCGAGCTCAACCGTTCCGCCGCCGCGAAGGCACTCCCGCCCAAGGATGGGTCGGGGGCGGGCTGGTGGGACCGTTTCCTCGACGTCTTCCGCAAGAAGTGACGCTGCGGTGACCGCGCCAGCCAAGCGGGTGCGCCTCGCGATCGCCGGCGCCGGCGGTCGGATGGGGCAGGCGCTGGTCGAGGGCGTGCTCGCCGCGCCCGACCTCGAGCTCGTCGCCGCGCTCGACGTTCCGGACAGCCCCGCGATCGGGTCCGATGCCGGTGCCCGCAGCGGCCGGACGACGGGGGTCGGCATTGCCGCCGACGTCGCTGCCGCGCTCGCGCGGGCCGATGTCCTGGTCGATTTCACGCGTCCGGCCGGCACCCTCGCCCACCTCGCCGCCTGCGAGCGCGCCGGCGTGGCGGCGGTCGTAGGAACGACGGGATTCGATCCCGCCGCCCGGGAGGAAATCGTCGAACGCTCGCGCCGGATACCGATCGTGTTCGCGCCGAACATGAGCGTCGGCGTCAGCGTGCTGGTCGAACTGGTCGAGCTGGCCGCCGCGCGTCTCGGGCCGGAATTCGACATCGAGATCGTGGAGATGCACCACCGGCACAAGGTCGATGCGCCGTCTGGCACCGCGCTGCGGCTCGGCGAGGCCGCTGCCAAGGGCGCCGGCGTGTCGCTCGTTGATCACGCCGTCTATGCGCGCGAGGGCGTCACCGGGGAGCGCAAGCCCGGCGCCATCGGATTCGCGACGCTGCGCGGCGGCGACGTCGTCGGCGAGCACACCGTCGTGTTCGCGGGCGCCGGTGAGCGCCTGGAACTCACGCACCGCGCATCGTCGCGCGGGAACTTCGCCGCGGGTGCGCTGCGTGCCGCCCGCTTCCTCGCCGCGAGGCGCGCCGACGGGGAGTGCGGCCTGTACGACATGGCCGACGTCCTCGGCATGCGCTGAGAACGCGCCGCCGGCGCGATCCGCTTCCGCTATGCCGCGAGGGCCTCGCGGCTGCCGATGCGTCCGATCTCGTTCGCGGCCGCGGCGAGCGAAGCCTGCCGGCTCGCGTCGCTGATCGCGAGACCTTCTGCGTAGACGAACTCCACGTCGGTGATCCCGAGGAAGGCGAGGAAGTCCCGCACATAGGTCGTCTGGACGTCCCGGGGCGTCCCGGCGTACCGGCCACCGCGGGTTGCGAACACGTAGGCCTTCTTCCCGGTCAGCAATCCGACCGCGCCCTTGTCCGTGTAGCGAAAGGTGACGCCGGCCCGGGCGACGTGGTCGAAATACGCCTTGAGGGTCGACGGCAATCCGAAGTTGTACATCGGCAGGCCGAGAACGATCGTGTCCGCGCGCTTCAGTTCCGCGATCAGCGCGTCGGATTGGGCGACGACCGCCTGTTGCTCAACGCCGCGCGCCTCGGGCTTCGCGGCGAAGGCGCCGAAGCGCTCGGCAGTCAGGTGCGGCACGGGATCGCGCGCAAGGTCGCGCAGGACGACTTCGCTTCCCGGTTCGGCGGCAACGCGGCTTGCGACGAAGCTGTCTGCGAGTCGGCTCGATTGTCCGGCTTCGCCGAAAATGCTGGTCCTAAGTTGCAGGATTCTCATGGCATCGGTCCTCGGGGTGAGCTTGATTGCTCGATGTCCGCATTGTTCTATTCATTCATTCAATTGAAAAGCTGATAATATCGATACAGTTGATCGAAAAATTGGATATGTAATCTCCGACATGGCTTCCGGAACGACTTCCAGAACGGCTTCCAGGGCGACGGCGAGCAGAACCGTCGGGACGCCTGTCCGGACGGGCACGCCGGGCGCCGGCTCGCCCGAGCCACGCATCAGCCTCGAGCAATGGCAGGCGCTGGTCGCTGTCGTCGATGCCGGCAGCTATGCGAAGGCGTCCGAAGCCCTGCACAAGAGCCAGTCGACCCTCACTTACGCGGTGCAGAAGATCGAGTCGCTGCTCGGCGTCAGGGCATTCGAGATCAGGGGTCGCAGGGCCGTACTGACCCCGACCGGGCGAATGCTCCACCGCCGCGCCCGGATGCTTCTCGACGAGGCCCGCGGGATCGAGCGGGCGGCGAAGGTCGTGTCCGCCGGCTGGGAACCGGAGATCCGCATCGCCGCCGACATCGTCTTTCCCTGCGACCTGCTGCTCGAGGCCTTCGACCGTTTCGGCGCCGAGAGCCCGCACACGCGGATCGAGTTGATCGAGTCGGTGCTGGCGGGAACTGTCGAAGCCGTGACGGAGGGACGCGCCGATCTCGCGATCAGCGCCCAGGTTCCGCAGGGGGTCGGATTCGACGCGCTCGCGCGACTGCGCCTGATTCCGGTCGCGCATCCCGGTCATCCGCTGCATCGCCTCGGGCGTCCCCTGACGCCGCGTGACCTTCGTGCGCAGCGCCAACTGATCGTGCGCGAGTCCGATGCGCTGCGCGCGACGCGGCCGAGCCTCGAGGCCGCGCAGCGCTGGACGATGAGCCAGGTGTCGACCTCGGTCACGGCGGCAACGCTGGGTTTCGGCTACGGCTGGTTCGCCGAGGACCGCCTCCGCAGCGAACTCGCGGCGGGAACCCTGAAGCCGTTGCCGATGCGCGAGGGCGCCGAGCGCTACATCGAGCTCTACCTCGTCTACGCCGACCGCGAAAACGCCGGGCCGGGAACGCTGCGCCTCGCGCAGATCATCCGCGAGCATACCGAGGCGTCCTGTTCCCGACGCCCGAGGCGGGCGGCCGCGCGGCCCCGAGCCGCATCGAGTTGAGCGAGTGGGCCTTTTCCGGTAGAATTCGAAGGCTTCAAAGCGGGGAAGGGAAACCTTCCCCGTTTGCACGTACAGAGCGCGCGCAATGCGCGCTTCGCGGCACGCGCGCACTGCGCGCTTCGCGGCAATGTCCCGCCCCTGATCAAGCTTGCGATGAGCGTCCAGCAAAACTCCGCCACCAACACCACGAGGCCCGCGCTGTTTGCCGCGCATGCGCAGGGAATCCTCGCGCTCGCCGACGGCACGGTGCTGCGCGGTCGCGCGATCGGCGCCATCGGGCGCGCTGCGGGCGAGGTCGTGTTCAATACCGCGATGACCGGCTACCAGGAGATCCTGACCGATCCGTCCTACGCCGGCCAGATCGTCACGCTGACCTATCCGCACATCGGCAACGTCGGCGTGAATCCCGAGGATGCCGAGTCGCGCCGCCTGTTCGCTGCCGGCCTGGTCATTCGCGACCTGTCGTCGATCGCGTCGAACTGGCGCAGCACCGAGGATCTGTCGACGTACCTGCGCAATGCGAACGTCGTCGGCATCGCCGACGTCGACACGCGCCGGCTGACGCGAATCCTGCGCGACGGCGGCGCGCAGAACGGCTGCATCGCCGCTGCGGCGACCCTCGGCGACGCCGACGTTGCCGATGCGCTCGCGCGCGCCCGTGCCGCCCCGTCGATGGCAGGGCAGGACCTCGCCAAGGTCGTGTCCTGCAGCGAGCCCTACGCCTGGACGTCTGGTGCATGGGAGCTGGGCAGCGGTTATCGCCCGGCGGGCGAGCCCAGGTTCCACGTCGTCGCCTACGATTTCGGCATCAAGCACAACATCCTGCGCCTGCTCGCGCAGCGCGGCTGCAGGCTGACGGTGGTGCCCGCGCAGACGCCGGCGCGCGAGGCGCTCGCCCTCGCTCCCGACGGCATCTTCCTGTCGAACGGCCCGGGCGACCCCGAGCCCTGCGACTATGCGATCCGAGCGATCCGCGAGCTCGTCGACGGCGGCATCCCGGTGTTCGGCATCTGCCTCGGGCACCAGTTGCTGGCCCTCGCTTCGGGTGCGCGCACGGTGAAGATGAAGTTCGGCCACCACGGCGCCAACCATCCGGTGCTCGACAAGGACAGCGGGCGCGTGGTCATCACCAGCCAGAACCACGGCTTCGCCGTCGACGCCGCGTCGCTGCCGTCCAAGCTGCGCATCACCCACGTCTCGCTGTTCGACGGCAGCCTGCAAGGGATCGTGCGCACCGACCGGCCCGCCTTCAGCTTCCAGGGGCACCCCGAGGCGAGCCCCGGCCCGCACGACGTCGGGTACCTGTTCGACCGTTTCGCGAAGATGATGGAGAAGAAATAGCCGTGCCGAAGCGGACCGACATCCAGAGCATCCTGATCATCGGCGCCGGCCCGATCATCATCGGGCAGGCCTGCGAGTTCGACTACTCGGGCGCACAGGCCTGCAAGGCGCTGAAGGAAGAAGGCTATCGGGTCATCCTCGTCAATTCCAATCCGGCGACGATCATGACCGACCCGGAGATGGCCGACGTCACCTACATCGAGCCCATCACCTGGCAGATGGTCGCGAGCATCATCGAGCGCGAGCGTCCCGATGCGCTGCTGCCGACGATGGGCGGGCAGACGGCGCTGAACTGCGCCTTGGATCTCGCGCGCGAGGGGGTGCTGACCAAGTTCGACGTCGAGCTGATCGGCGCGTCGAAGAAGGCGATCGACAAGGCGGAGGACCGAGAGAAGTTCAAGGCGGCGATGACGCGCATAGGACTGGGCTCGGCGCGCTCGGGCATCGCCCACAACCTCGAGCAGGCGCTCGAGGTGCAGGCGCAGATCGGCTTCCCGGCCGTCATCCGTCCGTCGTTCACGCTCGGCGGCAGCGGCGGCGGCATCGCCTACAACAAGGACGAGTTCGTCGAGATGTGCAAGCGCGGCCTCGACCTCTCGCCGACGCGCGAGTTGCTGATCGAGGAGTCGCTGCTCGGCTGGAAAGAGTTCGAGATGGAGGTCGTCCGCGACCGCAAGGACAACTGCATCATCGTCTGCTCGATCGAGAACCTCGACCCGATGGGGGTGCACACCGGGGATTCGATCACCGTCGCGCCGGCGCAGACGCTGACCGACAAGGAATACCAGATCATGCGCGACGCGTCGATCGCCGTGCTGCGCGAGATCGGCGTCGACACCGGCGGCTCGAACGTCCAGTTCGCGATCGACCCGGCCAACGGCCGGATGATCGTCATCGAGATGAACCCCCGCGTGTCGCGCAGCTCGGCGCTGGCGTCGAAGGCCACCGGCTTCCCGATCGCCAAGATCGCCGCCAAGCTCGCGGTCGGCTACACCCTCGACGAGCTCTCGAACGACATCACCGGGACCCACGGCGACCATTTCATGCCGGCGTCCTTCGAGCCGACCATCGACTACGTGGTCACCAAGGTCCCGCGTTTCGCGTTCGAGAAGTTCAAGCAGGCGGACGACCGGCTGACGACGCAGATGAAGTCGGTCGGCGAGGTGATGGCCATCGGACGCACATTCAAGGAGTCGCTGCAGAAGGCGCTGCGCGGCCTCGAGGTCGGCGTCGACGGCTTCAACCTGAAGACTGTGGATCCGGAGACCATCGCCGACGAGCTTGCCTATCCCCGCGGCGAGCGTCTCTGGTACGTCGCCGATGCGTTCGGCATCGGCATGAGCGTCGCGGAGCTGCACGACCACACCAAGATCGATCCGTGGTTCCTGTCGCAGATCAAGGAGATCGTCGACGTCGAGCTCGAGCTCGAGAAGCGCGGGCTGGACGAGCTCGGCAGGGAAGATCTGCGCGAGTTGAAGCGGATGGGGTTCTCCGACCGGCGCATCGCCTTCCTGTGCAAATCCACCGAGGCCGCCGTGCGCGCGCGCCGCCACGCGCTGGGCATCCGGCCCGTCTACAAGCGCGTCGACACCTGCGCCGCGGAATTCTCGACGCGCACCGCCTACATGTACTCGACCTACGAGGACGAGTGCGAGGCGCAGCCGACCGACCGGAAGAAGGTCATGGTGCTGGGCGGCGGCCCCAACCGCATCGGGCAGGGGATCGAATTCGACTACTGCTGCGTGCACGCGGCGATGGCGCTCTCGGCTGACGGCTTCGAGACCATCATGGTCAACTGCAACCCCGAGACCGTCTCGACCGACTACGACACGTCGGACCGGCTGTATTTCGAGCCGCTGACGCTCGAGGACGTCCTCGAGATCGTCCACGTCGAGAAGCCCTGGGGCGTCATCGTCCAGTACGGGGGGCAGACGCCGCTGAAGCTCGCGCGCGACCTCGAGGCCAACGGCGTGCCGATCATCGGCACCTCGCCGGACATGATCGACATGGCCGAGGACCGGGAGCGATTCCAGCAGATGCTGCATCGCGTCGGCCTGAAGCAGCCCCCGAACCGCACCGCGCGCAACGAGGCCGCCGCGCTCGCCGCGGCCGAGGCGATCGGCTATCCGCTGGTCGTCCGGCCGTCGTACGTGCTGGGCGGACGGGCGATGGAGATCGTCCACGAGCCGCGTGACCTCGAGCGCTACATGAAGGAGGCGGTCAAGGTCTCCAACGACAGTCCGGTGCTGCTCGACCGGTTCCTGAACGACGCGATCGAGGTCGACGTCGACGCGGTGGCCGATGGAACCGACGTCGTCATCGGCGGCATCATGGAGCACATCGAGCAGGCGGGCGTGCATTCCGGCGATTCGGCGTGCTCGCTGCCGCCGTACTCGCTGTCGTCGGCCCTGCAGGACGAGCTGCGCCGCCAGACGGTGGTGATGGCGAAGGAGCTCGGGGTCGTCGGCCTGATGAACGTGCAGTTCGCGATCCAGAACGACCGCGAGCTCGGCCCCGTCGTCTACGTGCTCGAGGTCAATCCGCGCGCGTCGCGCACCGTGCCCTACGTCTCCAAGGCCACCGGACGGCCGCTGGCCAAGGTCGCCGCGCGCTGCATGGTGGGCACGAGGCTCGCCGCGCAGGGCGTCACCGGCGAGATCGTTCCGAAATATTTCTCGGTCAAGGAAGCGGTTTTCCCGTTCATCAAGTTCCCCGGCGTCGACACCATCCTCGGACCCGAGATGAAGTCGACCGGCGAGGTGATGGGCGTGGGCGAGACCTTTGCCGAGGCGTTCCTAAAGAGCCAGCTCGCCGCCGGCGTGCGCCTGCCGCACGAAGGGCGCGTGTTCATCAGCCTGAAGAACAGCGACAAGCCGCGCGCGATCGAAATCGCGCGGCAACTGGCGGCACTGGGCTACCAGCTGGTCGCGACCCGCGGAACTGCTGCGGCGCTGACTGCCGCAGGCGTTCCGGTGACCCCGGTCAACAAGGTCGCCGAAGGGCGGCCGCACATCGTCGACATGATCAAGAACGACGAGATCGCACTGGTCGTCAACACGGTCGAGGAGAAGCGCACCGCGATCCAGGACAGCTACGCGATCCGCCGCGCCGCGCTGACCGACCAGGTGCCGACCTACACGACGCTGGCCGGCGCCCGCGCCGCCGCAACCGGGATGGGACACATGCGCGACCTCGTCCCCTACTCGATCCAGGCACTGCACGCTGCGCTCTGAGGCGCGGTCCCTGGGCAGCTCCCGCATTCCTGCAGCGCATGCAATCGATGCGCAAAGGTCGTTTGTCGCGCCCGGTCTGGCGCGCGATCATCCCCTCACGCATCGGATGCCGCCGGACCCGCCGGCGCCGATCCCGGATGCAAGAGACTCATCGATGATCGATGCGGCCGTCCCGCCGGGACGCCACGGGGAAAGGGGCTCGGATGATGCACGACGACAGGCTGCGCGGGACCGCGATGCTGACGTTCACGGCGCTGGCGTGGGGCGCGATGTTCGCGATTGCGAAGAGCGCGCTCACCACGATCGACGCTTTCCACCTGAGCGCGTTCCGCTACGGGCCGGCCGCGATCGCGATGCTGGCGATCCTCGCGTTCGTCGAGGGCCCGCGCGCGCTGTTGCCGGGGCGCGCTGCATGGCGCCTCTGGCTGTTCGGGTCGCTGGGTTTCGCGGGCTTCTCGATCCTGGGATTTCTGGGCATCGCGGGCTCGACGCCGGAGCATGCCGCGATCATCGTCGCGCTGATGCCGCTCCTCACCACGCTGATGAACTGGCTCCTGCGCGGCCGGAGGCCTTCAGGCGCCGTCCTGCTCACGACGCTGGTGGCGCTCGCCGGTGTCGTGCTGGTGGTCACCCGGGGAAGGCTGCAGATCGAGGGGGCGCCGACCTGGCACGCGGATGCGATGGTGCTCGCCGGTGCGACCTGCTGGGTTGCCTACACGATGGGTGCAGCGACGCTGCCCGGCCTCTCCGCGCTGCGCTACACCGCATTGAGCATGGCATTCGGCGCGCTGTCGATCGTCGCGATCACGCTGGCCGCGGCGCTCGCCGGTTTCGCCCCGGCGCCTGCGTGGCCCCACGTCGAGGCGCTCTGGCACGAGATTGCCTACCTGTCGCTGGTCGCCGGGGTGCTCGCGGTCCTCGCCTGGAACGCCGGCATCGCGATCGTGGGATCCGGCAACGGCGTGCTGTTCATCAACCTCGTACCCGTGACCGCGTTCGCGGTCGGCGTCGCGCAGGGCCATCGCTTCGGCACGGCCGAGGTGGCCGGCGCCTCGATGACCCTCGCGGCGCTGGTCGCAAGCAACCTCGCGGCCCGGACCGGCGGCGGGCCGCCTGTGCCCCGGCCCTCCCGGGTGGCTCCGGCGCTGCGCAGCTGCAGCTAGCGGGCGTGCGCGATTTGCGGGAGCGCGGCGGGTGCTGGTCGCGCCAGCCCGAATCGCGTAAAATGCAGTCTCCGGCCGGAGGCGGTTACCGCTTCCGGTCGTTCGCTTTTTGGGTGATCCGAATGAGCAAGGTTCCGATGACGGTCGAAGGCGCGGCTCGCCTGAAGGCCGAGCTGCACCGGTTGAAGAAGGTCGACAGACCGGAGGTGATCGCGGCCATCGCCGAGGCGCGTTCGCACGGCGACCTGTCCGAGAACGCCGACTACGACGCCGCCAAGGAGCGCCAGGGTTTCATCGAAGGTCGCATCGCCGAGGTCGAGTCCAAGCTCGCGAACGCCCAGGTGATCGATCCCGCGACGCTCGACGCGGACGGCCGCATCGTGTTCGGCGCGACGGTGGAGATCGAGGACGTCGAGACCGGAGATCGCAAGGCCTACCAGATCGTCGGTGACGACGAGGCCGACATCAAGGCGGCCAAGATCTCGATCAATTCGCCGATCGCCCGCGCGCTGATCGGCAAGACCGAAGGCGACACCGCCGACGTCCGGGCGCCCGGCGGCGTGCGCAGCTACGAAGTCGTCGCGGTCCGCTACGCCTGACCGATGCCCGCGGCGCCCCGCCGCGCTTCGCCCCGCCTCAGCGGGCGGGCGCGCTCGCTGCCCGCAACCGGCAGCGTTCGACCCAGGCCCCGGCGCTCGCGCGATCGCTGACGCACATCGCGCGCGTCGTCGCGATGCGCGCCGAGCGCTCGAGAAGCTGGATGTCGGCTTCGTGCTGGCGCGCCACGTGCGGGTCCTCGAAGAACACGATGCGCTGGCAGCGATCGCGCAGCACCTCGAGTGCGATCTCCGCGTCACCGCCCAGAGGACCCGAGCGGTACCGCCGCACCCAGGGCGTCGATGCGCTGCGCCCGACGTCGACGGCGAGGCGGTTCAACAGCCCGCCGGTCGTGCCGGTCGCGATCCGCGACGCGAAGCGGTCGAAGAACGCGAAATGCTCGCGCACGAAACCGACCATGTCGTCCTTGCGTGCATCGTGGGCGACCAGCGCGACGGTCTGCGATGGGAAATCGAACCAGGGATCGAGCGCCGTGTCGCGTTCGCCACCGTCGGCGACGCAGGCGAGCTCGAACCACTCCCGCGCATGGGCGAAGGTCGAGACGAATGCCGTCTCGTGGATTACGCACTCGCGCTTCAGCGCCTGCCCTTCGGGGAAGACCGAGGTCGGGTCGTCGGGGTCGAGGAGGTAGATGACGGCGTCGAGGCGTTGTCGCGGATCGTCGCTGACGACATCGGCGACCAGGTGGATCAGTCCGCCTTCGCGGCGCGGGGGCAGGCGCCGCAACCCCGGGTAGCCGTCGAGCACCCGCGCCTGGACGAGGGCATCGTGCGTCTGGCCGACGACCAGCAGTTCGGGGCGCAGCTGCTCGCGCAGCCTCGCTTCCAGGGGCCGCAGCAGGCGGAACAGCGCCCCGTCCGGGCCCTCGCGATGCAGGCGGCTCGCGGCGAGCCCGATGCGTAGCGCAGGGCGCGGCGGGACGGACACCGATCGCCTGCCTGCCGCGGCGCGGGCTAGCGGGCGCGCCTGCGGCGTGGCGCTGCCGCCCGCGGAACGCCCGCCGGCGCATCGGCAGCGGAGCTGCGCCGGCGCCGCGTGGC
>JAJXTF010000057.1 GCA_021784125.1 Pseudomonadota bacterium
GAACCGGTGTGCCGATGTAGCGGAAATCAGGTTGCGGCATCGCCGCCATCCACGTGATGCCCGCGCATCCGCGCTGCCGCGTCGCGGACCGCCGCGACGATGTTGTGATAGCCGGTGCAGCGGCACAGATGCCCCGACAGCGCTTCGCGGATCTCGTCGTCCGAAGGGTCGCGGCGCTCCCTCAGGAACGTCTCGAGGGCCATCACGATGCCGGGCGTGCAGAAGCCGCACTGCAGTCCGTGGTGCTCGTGCAGTGCCTGCTGCAGCGGCGTCAGCCCGGTGCCGGTTCCGATGCCTTCGATGGTCGTGATCGCATGGCCTTCCATCTGGGCGGCGAAGGTCAGGCAGGCGCGCGCCGCATGCCCGTCCATCAAGACGGTGCAGGCGCCGCAGACGCCGTGCTCGCAGCCGACGTGGGTGCCGGTGAGTCGGCAGTCCTCGCGCAGGGCGTCGGACAGCAGCTTGCGCGGCTCGACCTCGATCGGGTAGCGCAGGCCGTTGACCTCCAGCGTGACGCGCATTCTCTCCATCAGCGCTGCTCCGTGGCGCGTCGGAGGGCATCGACGGCTGCGCGCGCGACCAGCGTCTCGACGAGCTCCCGGCGGAATTCCGCGGGTATGCGCGGGTCGTCTTCCGGATCGACCGCCCGCGCTGCACCCGCCCCCAGCGCCCGCGCCCAGGCTTCGTCGGCGACCGCACCCTGCGCGCGCCGGGCGAGCTCGTCGAACGCGAGCGGCACCGGTCCGACGCCGCCGATGCCGAGTCTCGCGCGGGCAACCCGGTCCCCGTCCAGCGTGACCGACACCGCGACCGACACGATCGCGAAATCGCCGCGCCGCCGCTCGAAAGCGCGGAAGGCCTGCCCCTCGCCGGGGCTGCGCAGCGGGAAGCGCGCGGCGACGATGATCTCGTCGGGTTCCAGCGCGGTCGTCATCACCGACACGAACAGCTCGCGCGCCGGCAGGCTGCGCCGGCCACGGCTGCCCGCGATGTCGACCTGCGCGTCCAGCGTCACCGCGACCAGCGGCAGCTGTGCAACGGGGTCCGCGTGCGCGAGCGAGCCGCCGAGCGTGCCGCGATTGCGGATGGCGTCGTGCCCGATCGACGCGGCGGCCTCGGCCAGAAGCGGGCAGTGCTCCCGCAGCAGCGCGGAAGCCGCGACGTCGCGGTGGCGCGCGAGCGCGCCGACCTCGACCGAGTCCTGCGCCTGGGCGATGCGGGCGAGCTCGGCGAGGTCGTTGAGGTCGACGAGCTCGGCCGGCTGTGCGAGACGCATGTTCATCATCGGCACCAGGCTCTGGCCGCCGGCGAGGAGCTTGGCCGCGTCGCCGTGCTCGGCGAGGAGCGCCAGCGCGGCGTCGAGCGTCGGCGGCCGGTGATATCGGAAGGCGGCAGGTTTCATCGCGAATCGGGGCCGATCACCACACCAGCGAGCGCCCGTCCTTGCGATCGAACAGGTGCAGGCGGTTCACGTTGACGACCAGCGCGACGTTGTCGCCGTCGCGATGCTGCATCTCCTTGCCGACGCGGAAGAACAGTGGACGGCCCTCGACCTCGACGCCCAGGAACTGGTCGGAGCCGACCGGCAGCACCGACGTCACGCGCCCGTGGACGGTCTCGCCCTCGCGGGGACTGCCGTGCTCGTCGACGTCCTCGGCCCGCACGCCCAGCGTCACCTCGCGTCCGGCCTGGCCCGCCACACGCTGCGCGGCGCGGGACGGCAGCGCGAGCCGCAGGCCCCCGCGGCGGAACGACACTCCCGCGCCGTCGCCCTCCAGCGTGCCGTCGAGGTAGTTGATCGGGGGATTGCCGAGGAACGACGCGACGAAGCTGTTGCGCGGCTGCTCGTAGATCTCGTCGGGCGTGCCGGTCTGCTGGACGACGCCGTCCTTCATCACCACGATCCGGTCGGCCAGCGTGAGCGCCTCGGCCTGGTCGTGGGTGACGTAGACGAAGGTGGTCGCCATCGTCTGATGCAGCTGCTTGATCTCCGCGCGCATCGAGATCCGCAGCGCTGCGTCGAGATTCGACAGCGGCTCGTCCATCAGGAACACGGCGGGTTGGCGCACCATCGCGCGCCCGAGCGCGACGCGCTGGCGCTGCCCGCCCGACAGCTGGTTGGGTCGCCGCTCGAGCAGCGGCTCGATCTCGAGCTTGCGGGCGGCCTCACGCACGCGCCGGTCGATCTCGGCGCGTGGGTGGTTGCGCATCCGCAGGCCGAACGCGATGTTCTCGTACACCGACTTGTGCGGGTACAGCGCGTAGCTCTGGAACACCATCGCGACGTCGCGCCGGTGCGGCGGCACCGGGTTCATCAACTCGTCGTCGAAGTAAAGGCTTCCTTCGCTCACCTCCTCGAGGCCCGCGATCATGTTGAGCGTCGTCGACTTGCCGCAGCCGGAGGGCCCGAGCAGCACCAGGAACTCGCGGTCGCGGATGTCGAGGTCGAGCCCTTCGAGCGCGACGAAGCCGTTGGGATAGCGCTTGCCTACGCCTTCGAAGCGGATGCGTGCCACGTGTGGCCTCCTAGCCCTTGACCGCGCCCGCGGTCAGTCCGGAAACGATGTAGCGCTCGAACACGATCGCCAGGATGACCGGCGGCACGACCGCGAGCACCCCCGCGGCGTTGATGAACGAGAAGCTGATCGTGAAGTCGGACGTGAACGACGCGACGACGATCGGCATCGTCTGCGACGCGGGCGTCTGGGTGAACATCAGCGCGAGCAGGAACTCGTTCCAGCTCGTGAGGAATGCGAACAGGATCATCGCGACCAGCGAGGGCAGCGCCAGCGGCAGGAACACGCGCAGCAGCGCCTGCAGCCGTGAGCAGCCGTCGACGCGGGCGGCCTTGTCGAGCTCGTCCGGCAGCGACTCGAAATAGCCGACCAGGATGAACACGCTGAAGGGGATGGTGATCGCGAGGTAGGTAATGATCAGCGACCCGACGTGGTCGAGCAGCCCCAGCTTCCTGATGAACAGGAAGAAAGGGACCACCAGCGCGATGTCGGGGATCACCCGGGTGACCAGCATCGCGTAGATCGACGTCTGGCGTCCTATGAAGCGGATCTTGGCCATCGCGTAGGCGGCCGGCACGCTGACCAGCAGGTTCAGCACGACGACGGAAATCGCGACGATGAAGCTGTTCCACATCGCCGGCAGCAGGTTCTTCGCGGTCGACGGGATGAAGCCGCCGGAGGACGGATCGGCCTTGCGGCGCGTCTCGTAGGTGACGTCGCGCTCGCCGGCGCCGAAGATCGCCTCGAAATTCTTCAGCGTCGGCTGGTGCGGGATCCAGTGCGGCGGCTTGGAGGTGATCTCGGACTCGGACTGGAACGACGACGACACCAGCCAGGCCACCGGCGCCAGCACGTAGCCCAGAAACAGCAGCGACGCCGCGAGCAGCAGCAGGTTGCGGCCGATCCGAGCGGCGCGGGGCGTCACAGCTTCTTTCCCATGGTCCTGATGATCGAGAACGCGAGCAGGAAAGTGATCAGCGCGATCAGGTAGGCGAGCGCCGCGCCGGTGCCGAAGGACAGCTTGCGGAAGGTCTCGACGTAGACGTCCCAGGCGAGGACGTGCGACGCGTTCGCGGGCCCGCCCTCGGTCAGGATGAAGAAGAGGTCGAAGTGGCGGACCGCCATCATCGTCTCGTAGATCATCACCAGCATGAAGCCCGGGCGCAGCGCGGGGAGGGTCACGTGCACGAAACGCTGCCAGACGTTGGCGCCGTCGACCTTGGCCGCGCCGTAGAGGTCGGCGGGTATCGACTTCATCGTCACCAGCAGCAGGATCGTCGCCAGCGGGACTTCCTTCCAGACGAAGGCATTGGCGATCAGGGCCAGGGTCTTGCGGGTGTCCCCCAGCCAGACCATGTACTTGTCGATGAAGTCGAGCTGGTAGAGCAGACCGTTGAGCGCGCCGTAGCCCGAGTCGTAGATCCACTTCCACATCAGTCCGTCGGCGACGTAGGGAATCGCCCAGGGGACGAGCAGCACCGCCGACAGGATGCGGCGGCCCCGGAACTCCTCGTTGAGCAGCAGGGCCATCAGCGTCGCGATCACCATGATCGCGGCCACCGCCATCACGGTGAAGGTCGCCGTTCGCGCCACCGACGTCCAGAACAGCGGATCGGCGAAGACCTGCGCGTAGTTGTCGAACCAGACGAAAGGCACGCTCCGCGGGCGCGTGAGCCTCAGGTCGAACAGGCTGATCCAGAACGAGTACACGACCGGGAACACCGCGACGACCGACAGGACGACCAGCATCGGCGCCAGGAACAGCATCGCGCTCCGCTGGTCGTAGCCGCTGACGTGCTGGCGCCATGCGCCGCCAGCGCGGGAGTTGCGCGAGGTGGTCATCCGGGGAGGGGTGCGGGGAGCGGCAGCGCGCATGGCATGCGTGCGCCGCCGCTGCCTTGCGTCGCGGTCAGCCCTGCTTGCGCAGCTTGGTCCAGGACTGCGCCGAGGTCTTCAGCGCGTCTGCGACCGTGGACTTGCCGAGGATCGCGGACTGCCACGCCGTGCCGTTGACCTCGTCCCATTCGCCGAACCACGGGGCGACTACGTCCTTCTTGTGCGCCAGGCTCTGCTGCTTCTCCGCCATCCCGATGTCCGAATACTTCTGGTACGCGGCGCGGATCTCGGGGTCCTGGAACAGCGACTTCACGCCGAAGCCGCTGCCGATGTCGAGAAACAGCATCTTCTGGAACTGGTACTTGCCATCGGCCTTGCCGCCGAACCATTCGATCAGCTTCGCGGCGTTCGCAGCCCGTGTCCTGTCCTTCGCCGCCTGCGCCGTCATGCCGTGGAAGCGCATCCAGCCGACGGTCGCGTGCGAGCCGTGCGGACCGGCGGGCATCAGCGCCTGCCGCACATGGCCGGCGATCTTGGATTGCGCCGGATCGTTGAGCGAGCGGATCCGGTAGCGACCGATCAGCGCGAACGCATGGTTGCCCGAGGAGAACGCCTTCAGGCCGTTGAGCTCGCCGGTCTCGACGCAGGCCGGTGAGACGATCTTGTGCTTGTTGACGGCGTCGACCACCCACTGCATCGCCGCCTGCGCGCCTTTCGCGGGATCGGCCATCACCGCGTTGCCCGCATCGTCGACGAAGCGGCCGCCGTGCGAGTACACCAGTGCCGACAGGAACTCGATCAGCCAGGTCTCGCGCGCCATCGACAGCATCAGCGGGTACTCGGAGATCCCGGCCTGCTTCATCTTCGTCGACTGCGCGACGACTTCTTCCCAGGTCTCCGGGGGCTTGCTGAAGCCCGCTTTCTTAAGCTTCTCCTCGTCGTAGAAGAACGCCATGTAGTCCGAGTAATAGGTCAGCCCGTACTGATGGCCCTTGTACTTCATCGACTGGTTGCAGAAATCATCGACGTCGGCGTCGTACTTCATGATCTCGGGGTAGCCGTCGACCGGTGCGAGCCAGCCCGCATCGGCCCACTCGGGCAGCCAGCTGTCCGAGACCCAGACCACGTCGACCGGCGCGCCGCCGACGAACTTGGTCACCATCGTGTCGCGGAACTGCGCCCAGGGCGCATTGTTGTAGTTGACCGGGATGCCGTATTTCTTCTCGAACGCCGCCACGTGGGCCTTGACCGTGTCCACCGCGGCCGACCAGGTGTAGTAGTTGAGCGTGTCGGCTGCCTGCGCGCGATTGGCGAGTCCAAGCAAGCCCGTTCCTGCGAGGCCCATCGCTGCGGAGTTGCGTAGGAAGCCGCGGCGGCTCGACGGATGCGTCCAGATCCTGCTCATGTGTGAGTTCCTCGACGAAGGCCGCGGTGCGCCTGCCGCGGCGACAATGCCCGGGTTGTCGACCCGGCGCCGGGAACGAGCCCTGCGCCTCGATCCGGCACTCCCCTCCGCGCGCCGGCAAGGCGCCGATGCGCATTGCCTTCGGAACCGGAGTGTCGAAGCGGCCAGCGTAGCATCGTGCCTGATTTATCGTCAAGTGACGACTTGTGGATGGGGAAGCGGCCGAATTGCAGCGCGGCTAAGGCGTCAGCTCGCGCGAGTGCGCGGCAGAATTGCAGGCAGACCGGCGAGGAAGCTTTGCACCTGCATCCTGATGACCTCGCCGGGGGCAATGGGGTTGGTGTTGCCGTAGATGAGGCGACGGATCGCGAGGTGGGACACCGCGCCGTGGAGCACCCAGCCGATCTCCTGGGTCTTCGCCTTGTCGCGCGGCAGCGCGAGGCCGGGCTCGGCCGCCGCCTCCCTGACGACGGTCTCGAGCATGCTCGAGAGAATCGCCGTGATGTAGGTCGGCGCCATCGCGACGTCGGCGAGCGACGCGTAGAGGAAGAGCCGCAGCCAGCGGCGCGTCAGCACGCCCTCGTAGTAGTCGCGGTAGAAGGTGACCAGGCGGTCCGCGACGGGACGGCTGCGGTCCTCGAGCTGGGCAATCCACACCGACTTGAACGGACCGGCGATCTCGCTGCGGTAGACCTCCTCGATCAGCGCGGACTTGCTCGGGAAGAAACTGTAGAGCAGGCGCTGCGACACGCCGCAGACCTCGGCCAGCGCGCGCGTCTGCGCGGTGAGGCCGTATTCCGCAAAGAACTCGCTGGCCTTGGCGAGGATCTGCGCGCGTCGCATCGCATGCGGCAGCCGGGTGCCCGCGCTGCGCCGCCGCGACGGCTTGGCGCCATCGCGGCGCACCGCCGCGAGTCGATCCGATTTGGCCTGCATGCGCGTCACCTCTCCGAGCGTGGCATTATATCTTCGCTTGACGACTTTGGCGTCGGGATTTGGGCGCCGCGATTCCCACCCCCGATTCGTATATCCGATTTTTGCACCGATTGGCGGCGCATGCCGTCGACGAGGAGAACGCGATGATTTTCGAGATGCGTAGCTACCAGCTGCATGCCGGCAAGGCGGCAGAGTTCCTGCAGGTCTACCGCGAGCACGGGCTGCCCGTCATCACCCGTTACGCCAGGCTGGTCGGATGCTGGACGAAGGAATCGGGGGTGCTCAACTCGGTCGTGTTCCTCTGGAGCTACGACGACTTCGCGCATCGCAGCGGGCAGCGCGCGAAGCTCGGCGCGGACGCGGAATGGCAGGCGTTCGTCCCGAGCATCCTGCACTATCTGGTCCATCAGGAAAGCGTCTTCCTGAATCCGGTCTCGTTCTCGCCCCTGCAGTGACCGTGGAGGACGCGGCGGCGGCTATGCAGCAGTCCGGCCGTGAGGCGGCGGCCGCCAGGGTTGCCGCTGCGCTGCGGCGGGCATACAGTGGACGCCGCAGGGGCGGCGTCGGCATGGTTGTCCGGGGAGAGGGATGGACGAATCGTGCATGCCGGTATCGCGGCCCCGAACCCGAGGGGAGGAACCCATGAAATTCGAATTGAAGGCGTTGGCCGCCGCATTGGCGCTTGCCGTTTCGCCGTTCGCGGTGCAGGCGGACGAGCTGCAGACGCTGGGTGCGATGCACCAGACGAACATCGCGGTCGATTGGCAGCCGATCCCGCAGACGGGTGCGAAAGCGGACCAGATCCGGCAGAACCTCGAGAAGATCAAGCTGCCTCCGGGCTTCCATATCGCGCTGTACGCGATCGTGCCGGATGCCCGCCACATGGCGGTCGGGCCGCAGGGCATCGTCACCTTCGTCGGAACGCGCAAGACGAAGGTCTGGGCGGTGACCGACCGCTCGCGCGGCGGCGTTGCCGACGAGGTGAAGGAGTTCGCGCCGACGCTTCCCAAGAAGATCCCCAACGGACCCTGTTTCTCCAAGGACGGGTTCCTCTATATCGTCGAGCAGAACCGGGTCGTCGAATACCCGGCAGCCGAGTTCTTCTACGAGAGCCCGGACGTCGTCCCCAACGCCATCGTCCCCGAGGGTGAGCTGATCCCCAGGAGTGAAGAGAGCTACAACCACACGGCGCGCGAATGCCGGATCGGGCCGGATAACAAGCTCTACATCCAGATCGGCCAGCCCTACAACGTACCGCCCAAGGACAAGCTCGACCTGTACCACAAGGTCGGCATGATGGGCATCATCCGCATGGACCGCGACGGCAAGAACCGCGAGGTTTACGCCACCGGCCTGCGCAACGCCGAAGGCATGGATTTCAATCCCAAGGACAAGACGCTCTGGAGCAACGACAACCAGGTCGATGGCATGGGTGACGACCAGCCCGCGGGCGAGATGAACCGCATCGCCAAGGCCGGGCTGGATTTCGGCTTTCCGTGGTACGGAGGCGGGCACACGCGCACCAACGAGTACAAGAACGACACGCCGCCGGCGGGCGTGGTGTTCCCGGAGGTCGAGCAGATCGCCCACGCGGCCGACCTCGGACTGGTGTTCTATACGGGCAACATGTTCCCGGCGAAGTACCATGGCGCGATCTTCTCGACCCAGCACGGATCGTGGAACAGGACCGTGCCGGCCGGCGCGCGGGTGATGGTCACGTTCCTCAAGCCGGATGGACACGTCGCCGGCAAGTCCGAGCCTTTTGCCGAAGGCTGGAACGACAACGGCTATTACCTCGGCCGCCCGGTCGACGTGGCGGAGCTTCATGACGGTTCGCTGCTGGTCTCGGACGATCTCGTCGGTGCGCTCTACCGGATCACCTACGACGGCAAGTAGGCGGGTCGCCGCGGCCGAGGTGGCGACGCATCGCCGCCCGGCGAGACCTTGCCGACCCCGGCCGCCGCCGGGGTCGGCAGCGACCATGCCTCGTTCGCGATGATTTCCGCATCCACGATGATCGCGGCACAGCGAACGCCGGCAGCTCTTGTCGCGTGCGTCCTCGCGCTGCTGCTCGCGACCGCGGGCGGCGCGGCCCGCGCTTCGGGGGACCTGAAGGCCGGCCGCACCAAGGCGCTGATGTGCCAGGCCTGCCACGGCCTCGACGGGATCTCCAAGGTTCCCGAGGCGCCCAACATCGCAGGGCAGGTCGAGGGCTACCTCGTCACCCAGCTGCAGGCGTTCAAGTCGGGTTCGCGCAGGAACGACGCGATGACCGTCGTCGCGTCGACGCTGTCGGACACCGACATCGAGAACCTGGCCGCCTACTTTGCGGCCATCGAGCTAAAGGTCGGCAGGATTCCGGGTGAGTGACGGTGCGCCGCGGCGTCGTCGACCGCTCGCCGGCTCCCGTCGCGCAGCTCCTCCCGCTTGCCGGACGGGGCTGGGTGACGCTGGAGCTACCCGACCACCTCGGTCACGTAGGTCCCGGGAGCGGCGCAGAGCGGCCGGTAGTCGACGTTGCCGGCCTGCGCCGGTGCCGCGCGCTCGCCGCCCTGGTGCCGGGCGAGCCACCGATACCAGTGCGGCCACCAGCTTCCCGGATGGTCCTGCGCATTCGACAGCCACTCGTCGGCGCTGCCAGCCGGCCGCTCGTTGGTCCAGTAGTTGCGCTTGACGGGCTCCGGCGGATTGACCACGCCAGCGATGTGGCCCGATGCGCCCAGCACGAACAGGCGCTCGCCCCTGACCAGGTCCAGCGTCCGGTAAGCCGAGCGCCACGGCACGATGTGATCCTCGCGTGACGCGTAGACGTAGGCCGGCATGTCGATGCGCCCGAGGTCGACCGGCTCGCCCAGCATCGTCAGCGCACCGGGCTCGCGCAACAGGTTCCCGACGTACATGTTCTTCAGGTAGTAGGCGTACATCGGCCCGGGCAGGTTCGCCGAATCCCCGTTCCAGTGCAGCAGGTCGAACCCCGGCGGCGTCCTGCCTTCCAGGTAGTTGCCGACGACGTAGTTCCAGACGAGGTCGTTCGCCCGCAGGCTCGCGAACGCCCCCGCGAGCTCGCTGCCCTGGACGCGCCGTCCGGAGAGCAGCGCGGGCTCGCGCGCTGCCACGCCTTCGCGCGAGATGTAGACGCCGATTTCGCCCGGGTCGGCGAAATCGAGCATCGTCGTCAGCAGGGTAACGCTCGCCGCCGAGTCGTCGTTGCGGGCGGCCAGCACCGCCAGCGCGCTCGCGAGCAGCGTGCCGCCTACGCAGAAGCCCAGCGTATTGACCCGCTTCGAGCGCGAGATCGCCTTCGCCACCGAAACCGCTGCGAGCACGCCCCGCTCGAGATAGTCGTCCCAGCCGAGGCGGCCGAGATCGGCAGGAATGTTGCGCCAGGAGATCATGAACACCGTGTGCCCCTGCGCGACCGCATGGCCCACGAACGAGTTGGCGGGCTTCAGGTCGAGGATGTAGTACTTGTTGATGCAGGGTGGCACGATCAGCAGCGGCCGGCGCGCGACGCGCGAGGTCGTCGCGTCGTACTGGATCAGCTCGATCAGGTCGTTGCGGAACACGACGCTGCCCGGCGTCACCGCGAGGTTGCGCCCGACCTCGAACGCCGATGCGTCGCTCATCGTGATGCGACCCTTCCCGACGTCGGCGGCCAGATTGTGTAGGCCCTGCATGAGGCTCGCACCTTCGGTCGAGAGCGCGCGGGCGATCACGTCGGGATTGGTGGCGGGGAAATTGGTCGGCGCGAGGGCGTCGACGAGCTGCCGCGTCGCGAACTCGAGGCGCCGCTTCTCGGCGGGGGGGAGCCGGGCCAGGCGCGCGAGTTCGGTCAGGTAGTCGGCCTGCAGCAGGTACGCCTGCCGGACCCACGAGAAATACGGCTGGTCGCGCCAGGCCGCGGAGCCGAAGCGCCGGTCACCCGCGCTGCCCGGGGCGACCTCGGGCAGCGGGCCGCCGGTTTGCGCGAGGGCGTTCGCCACCGAATTCCAGAGGTACGCGAAGCGGGGTGCATGGGCCTGCTGCAGGCGGGCCACGGCTTCGGCGTCGAAGGGCAGCTTCGCCACGGCACCGGGCCGCTCGCCGCGCACCGTCGTCGCGTCGCCGAAGCCCTCCATCCACCAGCGCGTCCAAGCGCCCATCAGGTGCTGCCATTGGACGGCGAGCTCCGTCCAGGACTCCATCGAACAGGGATCGGGTGTCGACATGCCGATGGCTGAGATCGCAGGTCAGGGTTCGAGCAGGAAGTGCGTCGTCGCGATGATCGCGATCCCGAGCCCGATCCAGAGCATCTGCTTGGCGGTTTCGATCGGTTCCGAGCGCCGGTGCAGGCTCGGAATCAGGTCGGCGACGGCAACATAGAGCAGGCTCGCGCCCGCGATCGCCAGCACGTAGGAGAGCACCTGCTGCATGTCGGCCAGCGCCACGTAGGCGGCAAGCGCGCCGACCAGCGTCGCTGCGCCGGTGGTGATGTTGTAGGCAAAGGCTTTGTGTCGCGTGAATCCGGAGTGCAGCAGCACCGCGAAGTCGCCGACCTGCTGCGGCACGGCATGCGCGACGATCGCCAGCGTCGTCGCGACGCCGATCGCCGGATCGGCGATGAAGGCTGCGGCGATGACGATGCCGTCGCAGAAGCTGTGCACGCTGTTGCCGATGAGGATCATCAGGCCCGAGCGTCCGCCTTCGGGTCGGCCGTGGCCCCCGTGGCCTTCCGAGTGCAGCGCGTGGTCGTGCTCGGTCTCCTCCTCCAGGTCGGAATGCTCGTCGTGTCCGTGCGCATGTCGCCACAGCACGAGCTTTTCCAGCAGGAAGAAGGCGAGCAGACCGATCAGGACGGTCAGCATCACCGGCTGCGGCTGGCCGCGCTCGAGCGCATCGGGCAGGAGCTCGAGGAACACCGCGCCGAGCAGCGCACCGACGGCGAAGGAGACGAAGCGCGGAATCCAGGTCGACCGCAGGCCGAGTGTCGCGGCTGCCGCGGCCGTCGACAGGACGCCTCCGGCCAGTGCGGCAATGACGATGCGCAGGAGCGTCATGCGGCCTCGCGCTCGGCGTCGCCAGTCCGGCCCGCCGACGGGTCGATCCAGATCAGCGCGGCCATCCGCCCGGTCCTGCGGTCGCGGCGATAGGAGAAAAAGCGTGATGGATCCGACATCGTGCACATGCCTCCGCCGTGAATGGTCGTGACGCCGGCTCGCGCCAGGCGCTGGCGCGCGAGCATCTCCAGGTCGGCAAGCCACTTGCCGGGTGCACCGGGGGCGAAGGCCGTGATCGCATCGCGATCGGCCGCGATGAACGCGTCCCGGACTTCGTCGCCGACCTCGAACGCCGTCCTGCCGATCGCGGGGCCGAGCCAGGCGGCGATGCGCGCAGGCGCAGCGCCCATCGCCGCGACTGCATTCTCCAGCAGGCCCGCGGCGAGGCCGCGCCACCCGGCGTGTGCGGCGCCGACGACCTCGCCGTCGCGATCGCAAAGGAATACCGGCAGGCAGTCCGCGCTGCGGATCGCGAGCACGGTTCCGCGCCGGCGCGTGACCGCGGCGTCGGCCTGGATCGGCTCTGCCGGCTGTTCCGCCGCGCCGCCGTCGATGCTGACGACGCGCGTTCCATGTACCTGGTCGAGCCACCGCGGTGCGGAAGGCAGCCAGGCCTGGATGCGGCGTCGATTTTCCACGATCGCCGCGGTGTGGGCGTCGTCGCCGCGCAGCGGATGGCCGCCGACATCGAGCGATGCGCAGGGGCCGGCGCCGACGCCGCCGTTGCGGGTGGTGACGAAGGCGCGCACCGCGGGATGCGCCGGCCAATGCGGGACGATCCAGTCGAGGCCGGCAGCATCGAAGCGGGCCGCAAGCGTCATCGTCGCCGGGGCCGTCATCGCCCGGCGCCGCCGCGCGTGTGGCGCAGGCCCTCGACCAGCCCGGCGAAATCCGCAGGCGCGGGCGCGTCGAAGCACATGCTGCGACCGGTCGCCGGATGGACGAGGGCGAGCCGTGTCGCGTGCAGTGCCTGGCGCGGGAACGCCGGGATGCCGGGCGCGGGTCGGCGTCCGCCGTAGGCGAGGTCACCGACCAGCGGATGACCGATCGCCGCCAGGTGCACGCGGATCTGGTGGGTGCGGCCCGTTTCCAGCCGGCAGCGCAGCAGCGTCGCGATGCCGAAGCGCTCGACGACCTCGACATGGGTGCGCGCCGGCCTGCCCTTGGCGACCACGGCCATCGTCGTGCGCTGCGTCGGATGCCGGCCGATCGGCGCGTCGATGATCATTGCCTGCGTGACGTCGCCGCGGACGAGTGCGAGGTACTCGCGGCTCATGCTGCGCGAAGCGAGCTGGCGGACGAGACTGGTGTGCGCAGCCTCGCTTCTGGCGACCACCATCAGTCCGCTGGTCTCCTTGTCGAGGCGATGGACGATGCCCGCGCGCGGAATCGCGCCGAGCGCGGGATCGTGGTACAGCAGCGCGTTCTGCAAGGTGCCGTCGCGATTGCCGCTGCCCGGATGCACGACCAGGCCGGCCGGCTTGTTTAGCACGATGATCAATTCGTCCTCGTAGACGACCGCGAGCGCGATGTCCTGCGCGAGGGCGGTGTCGGCGATCACGCCGGGCAAGGGGAGGATCGTCAGCCGCTCGCCCCCTGCGACATGGCGCTTGGCATTCCCCGCGACGCCGTCGACGGTGACGTGGCCGGCGTCGATCCATCCCTTGAGCCGGCCGCGCGAGTGCTCGGGAAGCATCCGCGCGAGGGCCTGGTCGAGTCGCATCCCGGCGTGCTCGGGTGGAACGACGAGCGCTCGCGTGCCGCTCTCGCCGGCCTTCGGCACGGGCCGCCGGTTGCCGGCTTCGGCGCGCGCCGGTCCGGGCAGGCCGGCAGGCTCCCCCGGTCGGCTATAATTCGCAGCGTTCACGAAGGATGCCGATGACGATGTCGCGATTGCGGAAATGGCGGGTGTGGGTGCTGGGCGCGCTGATCGCGCTGACGGCTGCCGGATGCAGCCTGCTGCCCGCGGTCAAGGACGAGACCGCAGGCTGGTCGGCCGAAAAGCTATACACGACAGCGCACGAGGCGATGCAGGACGGCAATTATACGCGGGCCGTCAAGCTCTTCGACACCCTCGAGGCGCGCTATCCCTACGGCCACTATGCGCAGCAGGCCATGCTCGAGGGCGCCTATGCCAACTGGCGCACGGGCGAGCCGACGGCGGCGACCGCGGCCTGCGACCGTTTCATCCAGACCTACCCGAACCATCCGAATGTCGACTACGCGTACTACCTGAAGGGCCTCGTCTATTTCCGCGAGGACCAGGGGATCTTCGGCTACGTCTACGAGCTCGACCTGTCGGAGCGCGATCCCAAGCAGATGCGCGAATCCTTCGATGCGTTCAAGACCCTCGTGCAGAAGTTTCCGCACAGCCGCTATGCCGAGGATGCGCAGGCGCGGATGCGCTATCTCGCCAACGCGCTGGGCATGTACGAGGTCCACGTGGCGCGCTATTACTACGATCGGGGCGCGTACATCGCGGCGGTCAATCGCGCACAGCGCGCACTGCTCGATTACCCGCGTACGCCCTCGAACGAGGAAGCGCTCGACATCATGGTGCAGGGCTACGCCAGGCTCGGCCTGACTCAGCTCTCCGACGATGCGAAGCGCATCCTCGAGAAGACCTTTCCCGATAGCGCCAAGGTCGTCGGCGCCGCGGCGAAACCGTGGTGGAAGTTCTGGTAGCCGCGGGATTCGGCCGCAATCTCCGCTAGCTGTGATTTCTATGAGGGTTG
>JAJXTF010000058.1 GCA_021784125.1 Pseudomonadota bacterium
GACGCGACAGCATGCCCCGCTCGGGCCGCGGATGGCGCTCACCGACGCCCTCGTAATACGAGTTGAACAGCACGCGGTACGACGGGTCGAATGCGCGATGCCCCTCCACCCGCGATTCGAGAACGAAAGTCTCGAAAAACCATGTCGTGTGCGCGAGGTGCCACTTGGCCGGGCTGGCGTCGGGCATCGACTGCAGCGCGCAATCCTCGGCGGACAGCGGCGCGACCAGCGCTTCCGTATGTGCGCGGACGTCGCAGTAGCGTTGCACGAGGCGCAATTGCGCCGTCGCCGTCCCCTCGACGTGCCTGGCAGGCAGGCTGCGCAACCTGCGCAGTGCGGATTCCGTCATCGGACGGCGATCCCCGGGGGGCCGGCGGTGAATTCGCCGATCACCGCCGCTGCCGGAAAGCCGTCGTCGCGGAACGTCGCCAACACCGCGTCGGTGGCCTCCGGCGCACAGGCGACGAGCAACCCGCCCGAGGTCTGCGGATCGGTCAGCAGGGCGCGCTCGGTGCTGCCCAGACGCTCGGCCAGCGAGACCTGCGCGCCGTAGCCCGCCCAGTTGCGGCCCGATGCGCCCGTGACGCAGCCGCTGCGCGCGAGTTCGGCGACACCGGGGTGCAGCGGTATGCGCGCCATGTCGAGTTGCGCGGCGAGCCGCGAGCCGCGGCACATCTCGAGCAGGTGCCCCAGCAGCCCGAATCCGGTCACGTCGGTCAGGGCGTGCACGCCGTCCATCGCGGCGAGCGCGATGCCCGGGGTGTTGAGCTTGGTCGTGCTGGCGAGCATCCTGGCGTAGGCATCCGCCGAGAGTTCGCCTTTCTTGAGGGCCGCGCTGTAGATGCCGACCCCCAGGGGCTTGCCGAGGACGATGCGGTCGCCGGGCCGGGCGCCGCTGTTGCGCTTGAGCCGCCGCGGGTCGACGACGCCGATGGCCACGAGGCCGTAGATCGGCTCGGCCGAATCGATCGTGTGTCCGCCGGCGACCGGGATGCCGGCGCGCGCGCACACCGATGCGCCACCGGCCAGGATCTTTCGGATCACTTCGACGGGCAGCTTGTCGATGGGCATGCCGACGACGGCCAGCGCGAACAGCGGCGTCGCCCCCATCGCATAGACGTCCGAGATCGCATTGGTCGCGGCGATGGCGCCGAAGTCGAAGGGATCGTCGACGATCGGCATGAAGAAATCGGTGGTCGCGACGATCGCCTGCCCCTCGTTCAGGCGCCAGGCCGCAGCATCGTCGGCAGTCTCGATCCCGACGAGCAGGTCGGCGGGGACGGTCGATCCCGGGACGCTGGCGAGGATGTCCTGGAGGATGCCCGGGGCGATCTTGCAGCCGCAGCCGCCGCCGTGGGAGTACTGCGTCAGCCTGATCGGAGAGGGCTCGGGTGCGTTCATCGGGTGTCGGGACAGCGGCCGGCGTGTCGCGGACGCAAGGTGGACGGGAATCGCGATGCCGTCAGGGATTCTAGCGCAGGCGGTCGATGCAACTGCGCCGCAGGCTGCGCGGCCGCAACAATGCCTGCGTTCGTCGGCTGCCTTGCCGGCAGGCGCTTTTCTTGCATGGTCTGCCGGCGTAGCATGGCAACGGCACATGCGTAGCGGGTGTCAGGCAGGCGCCACGAGCCGCCGGCGTCACCCGCCAGGCATCACCCCACAGGAGCCTGATTGGATCCGACGGACATCGCGCGGCCCGACTACTTCCACAAGGTCGTCGATTGCCAATGGGCGTGTCCCGCCCACACGCCCGTTCCTGAGTACATCCGGCTGATTGCGGCGGGACGCTACGGCGACGCCTACATCGTCAACTGGCGCTCGAACGTCTTTCCCGGGATCCTCGGGCGCACCTGCGATCGCCCCTGCGAACCCGCGTGCCGGCGGGGCCGCGTCGAGGCGGGCTCGCCCGAGCACCGCAAGAACGCCAGCAAACCCGAACCCGTCGCCATCTGCCGCCTGAAGCGCGTCGCGGCCGACTGCAAGGAAGACGTCCGGCCGCGGCTGCTGCCGCGCGCTGCGCCACGCAACGGCAAGCGCATCGCCCTCGTCGGCGCCGGGCCAGCTGCGCTCACCGCCGCGCGCGATCTCGCGCCGCTGGGTTACGAGTGCATCGTGTTCGACGCCGACCCGAAGGCCGGGGGCATGATGCGCTCGCAGATACCCAAGTTTCGCCTACCCGACCGCGTGATCGACGAGGAAGTCGGATACGTGCTCGACCAGGGGATCGAGTTCCGCGGCGGCGCGCGCGTCGATTCGCTCGCCCGGCTGCTCGCCGGCGACGTCGGCGGTCGCTTCGACGCGGTGTTCGTCGGCAGCGGCGCCCCGCGCGGCCGCGACCTCGACATCCCGGGCCGACGCGAAGCGGCCGCGAACATCCACATCGGCATCGACTGGCTGTCGTCGGTGTCTTTCGGCCACACGACGCAGATCGGCAGGCGGGTCGTCGTCCTGGGCGGGGGCAACACCGCCATGGATTGCTGCCGCAGCTCGCGCCGCCTCGGCGGCGAGGACGTGCAGGTCGTCGTGCGCTCGGGTTTCGACGAGATGAAGGCGTCGCCATGGGAGAAGGAAGACGCGATGCACGAGGGCATCCCCATCCACAACTACCTCGTACCCCTCGAATTCACCCATGACCGGGGAAAGCTGACCGGCGTGACCTTCGAGAAAGTCACGCCGCGCAGCGACGCGCGCGGCCGGCGGCAGCTTGTGCCGACCGGCGAACCCCCGGTCCATTTCCCCTGCGACGACGTACTGGTCGCGATCGGACAGGAAAACACCTTTCCCTGGATCGAGCGCGACCTGGGGCTCGCATTCGACGACCACGGCATGCCGGTCGTCGACCGGACGACGATGGCGTCGACGCTGCCCGCGGTGTTCTTCGGCGGCGATGCGGCGTTCGGCCCGAAGAACATCATCTGGGCCGTGGCGCACGGCCACGAAGCCGCGATTTCGATCGATCTGCGTTGCCGCGGCGAATCGCTGTCGAACCGGCCGCCGCCGCACGTGAACCTGCTGTCGCAGAAGATGGGCATTCACGAGTGGAGCTACGACAACGCGATCCACACCGATCGGCGTTACCGCGTGCCCCTCAAGGACACGGTCATCGCGCTGAAGGACATCCGCGCCGAGGTCGAGCTCGGTTTCGATCCCCGCGTCGCCTACGCGGAGGCGCAGCGCTGCCTCAACTGCGACGTGCAGACGGTGTTCGCCGACCGGCTGTGCATCGAATGCGATGCCTGCGTCGACATCTGCCCGATGGACTGCATCACGTTCACCGTCAACGGCAACGAGGCCGATCTGCGCACGCGGCTGTCCGCGCCGTCAAGCAATGCCGCGCAGGATCTCTACGTCTCGGTGCCGGTGAAGACCGGCCGCGTGATGGTCAAGGACGAGGACGTCTGCCTGCATTGCGGCCTGTGCGCCGAGCGCTGCCCGACCGGCGCCTGGGACATGCAGAAATTCCTGCTCGACGTCGCCCACGCAAGCGACCGCCTGCAGCCGCCGCAGATGGCGACCTCGCACACCGGGGCCGCCAGCCTGGCCGCGGATTGACCCTCATGACCACATCGCCCGGACCGCTCGCCCGCGTCAACGACTTCGTCGTCAAGTTCGCCAACGTCAACGGCTCGGGTTCGGCCTCGGCGAACGGCCTGTTCGCGCGGTCGATCCTGCGCATGGGCGTTCCGGTCGCGGCGCGCAACATCTTCCCTTCGAACATCCAGGGCCTGCCGACCTGGTACGAGGTCCGCATCGTCGAGGCCGGCTGGCGCGGCCGGCGCGGCGGCGTGGATTTCATGGTCGCGATGAATCCGCAGACCTGGGACAAGGACGTCGCCGAAATCGAGTCGGGCGGCTACCTGTTCCACGACTCGACGCGGCCCTTGCCTCCGTCGAAGTTCCGCGAGGACGTGACGGCGCTCGGCTTGCCGCTCACCGCGATCTGCAACGCGCAGTACAGCGACGTGCGGCAGCGTCAGCTCTTCAAGAACGTCATCTATCTCGGTGCGCTGTCGGCACTGTTCGGCATCGACCCGACGGAGATCGAGCGCCTGCTGGCGGAGCAGTACCGCGGCAAGGAAGCGCTGCAGGACTCCAATCGCAAGGCGCTGGCACTCGGACGGGAGCACGCGCTGGCGAGCTTCGACTGCCCGCTCGGGCTGCGCGTCGAGCGGCGCGATCGCGTCGGCAACCGGATCTTCATCGACGGGAATTCGGCGGCCGCGCTCGGCGCCGTGTACGGAGGCGCCACGGTCGCGGCCTGGTATCCGATCACGCCGTCGTCGTCGCTCGCGGAGAGCTTCGCGAGCTGGTGCCGGAAGTTCCGCGCCGAACCGGCGACCGGACGCAGGCGCTACGCGATCGTGCAGGCGGAGGACGAGCTCGCATCGATCGGCATGGTGATCGGCGCGGCATGGAACGGTGCGCGGGCTTTCACGGCGACCTCGGGCCCCGGCATCTCGCTGATGCAGGAATTCCTGGGCCTCGCCTATTTCGCCGAGATCCCCGCCGTGCTGTTCGACGTCCAGCGCGGCAGTCCGTCGACGGGCATGCCGACTCGCACGCAGCAGGCCGATCTCCTGTCCTGCGCCTATGCGTCGCACGGCGACACGCGGCACGTCCTGCTGTTTCCGGAAGATCCCCGCGAATGCTTCGAGCTGGGCGCACTCGCCTTCGACCTCGCCGATCGCCTCCAGACGCCGGTGTTCGTCATGCTCGATCTCGACATCGGCATGCAGGACTGGCTTTGCGAGCCGCTGGCCTGGGACGACCATCACCGGATGGACCGGGGCAAGGTGATGAGCGCGCAGGAGCTCGACGCCGGCCGCGATTTCGGCCGCTACCTCGATGTCGACGGCGATGGCATCCCGTGGCGGACCTGGCCCGGCACGCATCCGTCCAAGGGCAGCTATTTCACGCGCGGCACGACCAAGGATCGCTATGCGCGGTACACGGAGGAGGGGCCCGCGTACGTCGACAACATGCAGCGGCTGCTGCGCAAGTTCGACACCGCCCGCATGCTGCTGCCCCGGCCCGACATCGCCGACGCGGCGCAGCCGACATCCGCCGGCGTGATCTGGTTCGGGTCGACCGGCGCAGCGATGGCCGAGTCGCTCGCCGAGCTCGAGCGGCAGGGCATACACCTCGACCGGATGCGCATCCGGGCATTTCCGTTCCACGATTCGGTCGCCGAGTTCATCGCGGCGCACGAGCACCTGTTCGTCGTCGAGCAGAACCGCGACGCCCAGCTCAAGATGCTGCTGGTCAACGAATGCGGGATCGACCCCGCGCGGCTGACCTCGGTGCTGCATTTCGACGGCACGCCGATCACCGAGCGCATGATCACCCGCGAGATCGCCGAGCGCGCGCGGCTGTTCGTCCCCGGGCGCGGGTACCAGCGCACGGAAATCAGGAAGGTCTCGTAGATGCGACGCACCGACACGGGCAGGTCGTGACCTATCTCGCCAAGCCGAAGCTGCACCACCCCGGGCTGCCGAAGAATGCGCTGGGCTACACGCGCCGCGACTACGAAGGCGCGATCTCGACGCTGTGCGCCGGTTGCGGTCACGATTCGATTTCCGCCGCGATCATCCAGGCGTTCTTCGAGCTGGACATTGCGCCGCATCGCGTCGCCAAGCTCTCGGGCATCGGCTGCTCGTCGAAGACGCCGACCTATTTCCTGGGCAATTCGCACGGCTTCAACAGCGTGCACGGACGCATGCCCTCGGTGCTGACGGGGGCCGCGCTGGCCAATCGCGACCTGATCTACCTCGGCGTCTCGGGCGACGGCGACTCGGCGTCGATCGGACTGGGCCAGTTCGCCCACGTGCTGCGCCGGGGCGTCAACATGGTCTACATCGTCGAGAACAACGGCGTCTACGGCCTGACCAAGGGGCAGTTCTCCGCCACGGCGGACAGGGGCAGCCGGAGCAAGCGCGGCGCGGTGAACAACGACGAGCCGATTGACCTGGTGCTGCTCGCGCTGGCGCTGGGCGCGACTTTCGTCGCGCGCGGCTTTTCGGGCGACAAGACGCAGCTGGTGCCGCTGATCAAGGCCGCGGTCGCGCACCGCGGCGCGGCCTTCATCGACGTCATCAGCCCCTGCGTGGCGTTCAACAACCACCCCGGGTCCACCAAGAGCTACGACTACGTGCGCGAACACAACGATGCGGTCAACCGCCTCGATTTCATGCCGGAGCGCGAGCCGATCGGCGTCGAATATCCGGAGGGCGGCACCCGCGACGTCGTGCTGCACGACGGCGGCCTGCTGCGTCTGCGCAAGCTCGATCCCGACTACGATCCCTCCGACAAGGTCAGGGCGATGTCCTTTCTCGAGGCGCATCGCGCCCGGGGCGAGGTCGTGACCGGCCTGCTCTACCTGCGTCCCGACAGCGACGACATGCACGCCGCCTTGCAGACGGTCGACACCCCGCTCAACGCGCTTTCGGATTCGGACCTCGTACCGGGCAACGCGGCGCTGGCCGGTGTCAACGCGTCGCTGCGCTAGGGCCTGTTCCCACTCCATTTGCAAGATGCGTTGCGAGGGAAAAGTGCCCTGCGTCAGGCGAAGAACGAAGCGGGGCCGCTGCCCGGCGAGGCTTTGCAACGAAGCGCAGGGCGCTTTTCGCCGCAACCCGGGGGGGACGGGTGCCTTGGGGCGCCACTCTGCGTTACGCTCCTCGCCGGGACACCCGGTCTTGGCTTCGTCGGTCTCCTTGATTGGCGCCCCAATCCACCCGTTCGCACTGGCGAATGGAGTGGGAACGGGCCCTGGGCGATGCGTCGCGCAGCGCTGATAATCCTCGGCGCCGCGGCCGGGATCACGCTGCTGATCCTGGTGGCGGTCGCGATCGCCGTCGCGACGGTCGATCCGCGCAGCCTGGTCGGGCCGGTGCAGGCCCGGGTCAAGGCCGCGACCGGACGCGAGCTGACCATCGCGGGTCCCGTCGAGCTCAAGCTTTCGCTCGAGCCGAAGGTGGTCATCGGCGACGTCAGTTTCGCCAACGCGCCCTGGGGCAGGGCCAAGGATCTGCTGCGAGCAAAGCGCATCGAGGCGCGGGTCGCGCTGCTGCCGCTGATCCGCCGGCGCTTCGAGGTCGTCGAACTCGCGCTCGACCACCCGGTGATTGCGCTCGAAACCGATGCGCAGGGGCGCGGCAACTGGGAGTTCGCTGCGGCCGCCGCCGCAGGTACGCCCTCCGCAGCGTCCGAGGCAGCGGGCACGATGGCCGCCATCGGCATTGCGAACCTGGTCATCGACCAGGGCGCGATCAGCTGGCGCGACGGTGCCTCGGGCAAGGTCACCGACATCGGCGTCGACCGCCTGACCGTGCGGGCGCGCGATTTCGCGGCGCCGATGGCGGTCGACTTCCGCGGCAAGGTCGACGGGACGCCGGTCGCGGTCGCCGGCGAACTCGGCCCCGTACAGGATTGGCTGGCGCGGCGCGCGCCGTATCCGGTCGCGGTCAAGGGACGGGTCGGCGGCGCCGACGTCAGGATGTCGACCAAGATCGCGAGGTCGGCTTCGACGACGACCTACGGGGACCTCGACCTCGCCTGGGGCGCGGTCGAGGCGCGCGGAAACCTGCGCGCCGTCGTGTCCCCCGGGGGTACCCATTACATCGTCGCACTCGACCTACCGTCGCTGTCCTTCGCCGGTGGCGCGGTGCCGCAGGGGGCGTCGGGCAGCGCGCCGCCCAAGGCGGGTGATGGCGCGGCGAAGTGGGTGATCCCCGACGTGCCGCTGCCGCTCGCGCCGGTGGCGGCACTCGACGCCGAGGGCACGCTGACCATCGGAGATGTGAGGCTTCGTGGCGGGCAGCGCATCGGCAAGGTCGACGTCCGCGTCAGCTCGCACGCGGGCAGGCTCGACCTGAAGCTTTCGTCCGCTGCAGCGTTGGGCGGGTCTCTCGCCGGCGACCTCGCGTTCGACGCGGGTCGCGCCGGCGCGCCGTCGCTGCAGCTGCGGATCTCCGCACAGGGCCTCGACCTCGCAGCGCTCGCGGCCATCACCGGGAACGCGCGCGACGTCCGCGGCGGCAAGGTCCGCGCGAACGTCGACGTCGCCGCGACCGGCGCCACCCCGCATCGCTGGGCGAGCAGCATGAGCGGCAGCATGCTCGCGGTCTCCGGGCCGGCAACCCTGATCGGTGCTGCCGGGGGGACGGAGTCGACGCTGTCGCAGATCTCGAACCTGCTCGATCCTCTGCGTGGGGCGCGCGGGGCGACCGAGTTGCGCTGCGCCGTCGTCCGGCTGCCGATCGCCAATGGCGTCGCGCGCGTCGACCGCTCGATCGCCGTCGAGACGGGCGAGATCGGCGTCATCGCGAGCGGAACGATCGATTTCAGGAACGAGACGATCGATCTCGCGCTGCAGCCGCGACTGCAGCGCGGCGCCTCGATCGACGTCTCGCAGATCGCGGGCCTCGTGCGGGTGCGCGGTCCGTTCGCTCACCCGGGTGTGGCGGTGGACGCCGCGCAATCGGCGCAGACGCTGGCCCGCCTCGGTGCCCTCGCGCAGAAGGGCGGGGGGCTCGCCGCCCTCGGCCGGGCGCTGGTGGCGCCGTCGGCGAGCGAAGCCGATCCCTGCGTGGTTGCGATGCGCGGCGCTGCGGCACGCCCGCCCGTCGCAGGCAGTCGCAGTGCGGGGGCGGCTGACGGCAGTCGCAGCTCCGGGTCGCCGGGGGCCGGCACCGAACTGCCTTCCGATCTCGGCAAGGCCATCGACAAACTGTTGGGACGCTAGGGCCCGTTCGCACTCCGGGCGCGCCGGACCCGACCGCGGCCCGATCGCCGCTACAGCAGCGGTGGCTGCAGCGGTTCGCGCAGCTGGGAATCGTCGTTGGCAGCGACGTTGACCCGCGTCGACACCGGATAGGCCAGCAAGGCCTCGCCCGACCACGGCTCCAGCAGATCCGCGACCTCGGCATTCGCGGGATCGAGCCAGCGCGCATGCGCGTCCTCCGCGACGATGACCGGCATCCGGTCGTGGATCGGTCGCAGCGCATCGCTGGCGCGCGTGGTGATGATCGTGCAACTGTCGACGACCTCGTCGGCCGGTGACCGCCAGCGCTCGTAGAGGCCCGCCATGCCGAATGGCCGTCTGTCGGGGAGGCCGATGTGCATCGGTTGCTTGCCCGCGGACGACGCCCGCCATTCGTAGAACCCGCTCGTGGGCACCAGGCAGCGATGTTTCGCGTAGGCGACGCGGAAGGCCGGTTTCTCGGCCACGGTCTCGGCACGGGCGTTGAACATCCGCGACCCGATCGACGGGTCCTTCGCCCAGCGGGGGATCAGTCCCCAACGCACCTGCACGAGCTCGCGCTGACCCGCCTGGTCGACCCGGACGATCGGCACCTGCTGGGTGGGCGCGATGTTGTAGCGCGGACGCAGATCGGGCGGATGGGCGAGTCCGAATGCAAGCGCGATCGCGGTCGGATGGCTCGAAAGTTCGTAGCGCCCGCACATGGGCGGCTCAGCGCCGGTGGCTGTTCCGGTCGGGTGCGGGCGGCTGCGGGGTCAGCAGACGCCTGGCCGTTGCCGCGACCTGCATCGTGTCCCAGTAGGCGTAGGCCCCGACCGCCGCCGCGCCCGCCAGCGGAATCCAGCGGCCGGCCGCGTTGCCCGCGACGCGCTGCGACACGATGACGCCGACGTCGCCCAGCGCGTTCCTCAGCACGCTGCCCGACAGTTGCCGGACCACCAGCCGCTGCCCGCCGCGCACGGCAACGTCGCGCAGGACGTGGCTCGCGGCATGGCGGAACAGGCAGTAGAGCATGTGGCTGCGCGTCAACTCCGCGCTGAGACCGTAGACCCCGAACATGTCGGAGACCATCCGGCGCTGCGTCTGCCAGATCAGGTAGAGGTCGGGCAGCAGCGTCGCGATTCCGAGCGGGCCGGGCGGCAGGGCAAGAGAGCCGGACAGCAGGGCCGCCTGCCGCGCCGCGCGGCGGGCGATGGCATCCGTCGCCTCGTCGGGGCGATCGACCTTCTGCGTCGAGGGTTTCGGGATGTCCGCGATCACGCGCTCGAGCGCGTCGACGATCGCGCCATGGCGTGCCGCTGCGGAACCGCGTCCCGCGGGTATCAGGGAATGCTCCATGGTCGCCTGGGTGTCGATGCTTTCGCGAGTCTACATCCACCGCAGGGGCGCGGCGCTGCGGTGGCGCTCCCGCTGCGGGCGGCGCCCAGCCGGGAGGTCGCGGTTGCAGTTGGCGCCAGTCTACAATCGGCCAATGCGCACATTCGGATTCGCGGGCTGGTCGGGCAGTGGCAAGACGACGCTGATCGAGGCGGTGGTGCCGATGCTCGTTGCGCGCGGGCTCGTCGTGTCGCTGGTCAAGCATGCCCATCACGCCTTCGACATCGACCAGCCCGGCAAGGACTCCTGGCGCCACCGGCATGCGGGCTGTACCGAGGTGCTGGTCAGTTCCTCCGCCCGCTGGGCGCTGATGCATGAGTTGCGCGGCGCACCGGAGCCGGGCTTCGCCGAAGGACTCGCGCGGCTCTCGCCCTGCGACATCGTGCTGATTGAAGGCTACAAGGCGGCTCCGATTCCCAAGCTCGAAGTCTGGCGCCCCTCCATTGGCAAGCCCCGGCTCCATCCCGCCGACACCCACATCGTGGCGCTGGCCACCGACGACCGGGCTGCGGCCCCAACGGGGCTGCCGGTCTTCGGTCTCGACGAGGTGCAAGCCATCGCCACCTTCGTTTGCGAGCGCGCGGTCGCCTGGCCGGCGCGGGATTGACGCAGGCCTCGGGGCGATGGACGGTCCCCGGCGGACGATTGACGAAGCCCTTTGCGCGGCGTAGGTTGAACCTCTGCGCGCGGCTTCTGCCCAACCGGCGGAATGCGGGCGTGTCGGACGGCGCGGGATCGGACGGGGTCTTGCAGTAATGCTGAAGAAACAGATACTTGCGTTGGCCTTCGTGGCGCTAGTCGTCGCCGCCCAGCCTGCGTCCGCACAGACCCCGTCGAGCGCCCCGGCGCAGGTCACGGGTTTCTACGGCGGCGTGGCCCTGCGCGACGGGGGCGTCGACGCCGCGGGGGTCAGTTTCGGGCATCTCGCCTCGACTTGGGGTCGCTACACGCCTCCGGTGACCGACGAAACCGCGATGCGGCGGTCGCTGTTCTTCGGCGGTTACCGCTTTGCCAACGACCTCGCACTCGAGGGGTCCTTCTCGACGGCCGATCGTCGCCAGTTGTGGCAGATCGACGCGGGGATTCCGCATGGGGTCGGATTGTCCCTCGCGACCGCACCCGGCATCGGCGAGCGCGTGTGGAACGCCGACGTCTTCACGTCGTGGTCTTTCCTTCGGAGTTTTTCGCTCTACGGTCGGCTGGGCTACGCGCAGAGCGAGGGATTGCCCGCCTACGCGGCCGCTGCCCTGGCCCCCGGCGATGCGCGTCCGTTGCGCGACGGCATCAACTACGGTGTCGGCGTGCGCTACGACATCACGCAGGCGCTGGGGCTGCGCCTCGAATACGCGCGCTTCCCGCGTTTCGCCGGCGAGACGGTCACCGGACCGTTGCCCGACTCCGACCAGGTCCAGTTCGGCATGCAGCTGCGTTTCTAGCGCGCCGGGTCCTGCAGCGCGCTTTCCTGCGGTTGTACAATCCGGGCATCGCAGCATCGCCGGCAGCGTGGCCGCGAGGGCGGCAGCTACGGCCGTCGTCGCTGCCCCGTCTTTCCGGCCTGTCTGTTACCCTGCCGCCCCGGACGATTCCCATGACCAACGCCCCTGCCTCCCTCGTCGCGACGACGCTGCGACTGGTCTATCTCGCGCGGTTGCGCGAGGCCTTCGGCACGGCGGGTGAAACACTGGTGCTCGCAGCGGACGATTCGCCCACCGTCGGCGGCGTGGTCGCGGCATTGCATGCCCGCGGCGGCGCCTGGGCCGTCGAGCTCGCACCGGGCAGGGCGGTGCGCTTCGCGGTCAACCACCGCGTCGCCCATCGCGACACTGCGGTGCAGGATGGCGACGAAGTCGCAGTGTTCCCGCCCGTCACCGGCGGCTGAGACCGATGCAGCGATGAGCGTTCGCGTGCAGACCGCCGACTTCGACGTTGCGCGGGAGATTGCGGCGCTGCGTGCCGGCGACACCGGTGTCGGCGCGGTGGCGACCTTCATCGGGACGGTGCGCGATATGAACGATTCCGCGCGCATCGACGGGATGACCCTCGAGCACTATCCGGGCATGACCGAGGCTGCGCTCGCGGAGATCGTCGCCGAGGCCCGTGCACGCTTCGACATACGCGACGCACTGGTCATCCATCGCGTCGGGGTGCTCGCCCCCGGCGACCAGATCGTGCTCGTCGCCGTCACCAGCGCCCATCGCGGGATGGCCTTCGAGGCCTGTCGCTACGTGATGGACCTGCTCAAGACCCGCGCACCTTTCTGGAAGAAGGAACGCACGCCCTCAGGCGAGCGCTGGGTGGAGGCGCGGGAGAGCGACGAGAAGGCAGCGCAGCGCTGGTAACCCGGAGCCGGCCTGCCACCTCCGCGCCGCGCCCGCCGCTCCCGGGAATCGAATTGTCCGATACCGCACTGATCGCCATCGACTGGGGAACGACCACCGCGCGCGCCTGGCGATTCGACAGTGCTGGACAGCTTCTCGGTTCGCGCAAGGCGCCTCTGGGCATCAAGCAGGTCAGGGATGGGCGCTTCGACCTCGCACTCGCGCAACTGCTCGGCGACTGGAATGCCCGCACGGCACCGATGATCGCCTGCGGGATGATCGGCAGCCGGCAGGGGTGGCTCGAAGCGCCCTATGTCGACTGCCCGGCGTCGCTCGCCGCGCTTGCCGATCGCGTCGTGCGGACCCGCGTCGAGCGCCTGACCATCGTGCCGGGAATCGCGACCATCGACGCCGCAGGCGTGCCCGACGTCATGCGCGGCGAGGAGACCCAGCTGCTGGGCGCCGTCGATCCCGGTGAGCACGGCATGTTGGCAGTGCTTCCCGGCACCCACAGCAAATGGGCGCGCGTCGACCACGGCCGCGTCGTCGACTTCACCACGTTCATGACCGGCGAGCTCTACGCCGTCCTGCTCGAGCACAGCATGCTGGGACGCCTGGCCGCGGGCGATCCCGACGCGATCGCGCAGGATGCGTTTTCGCGCGGCGCCGCACGCGGCCTCGCCGCGGGCGAGCTCTCGCACGACATCTTCGGTGCGCGCACGCTGGTGCTCGCGGGGATGCTCTCGCCCGACGACGTCGCGGACTGGCTCTCGGGTCTGCTGATCGGCCGCGAGATCCGCGCGGCGCGTGAATGGGCGCGGCGCGCCGGCGCCGACCCCGGTGCCGTGCGGATCATCGGCGACGGGCCGTTGCCGGCCCGCTACGAACTGGCGCTCGCCGATGCGGGCATCGTCGCCGAGACTGCCGGTCCCGACGCCGCCGCGCACGGCCTGTGGCGCATCGCGCTGCATGCCGGGCTCGTCACCGCTGCGCTCCAACCGTCCTGAAAGAATCCGTCGATGAGACTGACCGATTACCTGTCGCCGTTGCCGCTGATCGCTGTCCTGCGCGGCATCACGCCCGACGAAATCGCCGCGGTGGCCGGGGCGCTCACCGCGGAGGGATTCCGGATCCTCGAGGTTCCGCTCAATTCGCCGCAGCCTTTCGAATCGATCCGACGCCTCGCGCAGGGACATGGGGAGCGCTGCCTCGTCGGTGCGGGCACCGTGCTCGACGTTGCCGACGTCGCGCGGGTGCGCGACGCTGGCGGCCGGCTGATCGTCATGCCGCATGCGGATACGGCGATCGTGCGCGAGGCCAAGCGCCTGCAGATGACCTGCCTGCCCGGCGTCGCCACGCCCACCGAGGCGTTTGCGTCGCTCGCCGCCGGCGCCGACGGCCTGAAGATGTTCCCGGCCGAAGCGATGCTGCCCGCGGCCTTGCGCGCCTGGCGCGCCGTGCTGCCCGCCGGCACGCTGGTGTTCGCCGTCGGCGGCATCCGGCCCGACAACATGGCGCCGTGGTGGACCGAGGGCGCGGCAGGATTCGGCACCGGCTCGAATCTCTACAAGCCTGGTGCCGATGCCGCGACGGTGCGTGCCGGCGCGGCAGCGTACGCCAAGGCCTTCCGCGCCTTGCCCCTGCGCAACGCGTGACCGGCCGCGCGCGATGGGCGGCAGATGATGGGCGGTGAGCTCGGGCAGGGAACGGGCGACGGTTTCCGTCTGGACATCGTCGCGATTGGCGAGGCGATGGTCGAGTTCAACCAGCTGCACGCCGACGATCCATCGACCTACCTGCAGGGTTTCGGCGGCGACACCTCGAACACGGTCATCGCGGCCGCGAGGCTCGGCGCGCGCAGCGGCTACGTCACGCGCGTGGGCAGCGACGCCTTCGGCAGGCGGCTGCTCGAGCTCTGGCGCGCGGAGGGCGTCGACACGTCGGGGGTCGCCGTCGACGCCGACGCACCGACGGGAATCTACTTCGTCTCGCATGGC
>JAJXTF010000312.1 GCA_021784125.1 Pseudomonadota bacterium
ACCGTTCACCGCGCAGCGCGACAGATCGAGCATGCCCTGCGGATCACACTGTTCGAGTCGACGAGTCACGGTCTTCGCCCGACACGCGAGGGATCCCGGCTCGCGAGACAGGCGCGTCTCGCCTTCGCGGAGATCGCGCAGGCGCACGCCGAAGTCGCGGAGGCGTACGGGATGGAACACCGCGGCACCGTCATCGGCGCGATGCCGCTCGCCCGAAGTACGATCGTGCCGGCCGCCGTGCTGCGCTTCGCCCGGGCGCAGCCACGGCACGCGATATCGATTCTGGACGGCCCCTACGAGAACCTGCTCGAGGCATTGAGAAGCGGCGTCGCCGACGTGTTGGTCGGCGCCTTGCGCGACGAGACGCCCGCCGACGTGCGGCAGGAACACCTGTTCGACGACCCGCTCGCGATCGTCGTGCGCGTCGGGCATCCGCTGGCCGCCGCCGGCGAGCGGCGGACCCAACCACCGAGTCCACGCGAGCTGTGCCGGTTCCCGTGGATAGCGCCGCGACCGGGGTCGCCACTGCGACGCCGGTTCGATGCATTGATGGCCCTGGCGCCGGGCGCGCCGCCAGCCGCACCGATCGAATGCAATTCGCTGGTCGCCGCGCGGGCACTGCTGCTCGCGAGCGACCGCATGATGTTGCTCTCGGCACAACAGGTGAGCCAGGAGATGGCGGCCGGGCAGCTCACGTTACTGCCGCATCCGGGAGGCCGCGTGGCACGCGCCATCGGGTTGACGGTACGCCGCGACTGGTTTCCGACCGCCGCGCAGCGGCAGCTGGTCGATCTGCTACGCTCGGGGGCGCGGGAGGTCGCGCTCGAATGTCCTGGAATACGCATTGGCACCGGCGGTTCGCCTCGCCGGGCGCGACGGCGCATTTCGATTCGATCTCGCGGCGATGGTCGGCAGCACGACGTTGGTGGTCTGGCATCGGAGTAGCCCCGTGAAATCGACTCGAAGACAAGTTCTCGGATTGCTCGGGTCCACCGCCGCACTACCGATCGCCGGGCACGTCGCACGCGCGACGTCCGATCCGGCGATGGCGCCCGGCGAGACGTGCCGGCATGTCCCCTCGGGATGGACGGCGGTCCGCGGCGGGCAGCGCATTGCGGACCTCGGCGACGGGAGATTCCTCAACCCGATCATCGCCGGTGATCACCCCGATCCGGCCGTTCTCAAGGACGGTGAGGATTATTATGCGACGTTCACCTCGATGGATTCGTACCCCGGCCTGTCGATCTGGCATTCCCGGGATCTGGTCAACTGGCATCCGATCGTCGCCGCGTTGCGCGCGGCGCCGGGTTCGGTGTTTGCCGTCGACCTCGTCAAGCACGACGGCCGGTACTTCATTTACATTCCGATCGTGCCCGTGACGTTCGAGCGCGGAGCCGTCATTCGGATATACGTCATTCATGCCGATCACATCGAAGGCCCCTGGAGTGATCCCATCGATGTCGGGGTCGAAGGACAGATCGATCCGGAACACGCCGTCGGGGAAGACGGGCATCGCTATCTGTTTTTGGCAGGTATCAGCCGAGTCCGGCTTCGCGCCGATGGACTGGCGGCGGACGGCCCGATAGAGCATGCCTATGCCGGATGGCAATACCCACGGGACTGGGTCGTTCAGGGGTTTTCCCTGGAGGGGCCGAAAATCCTCCGACACGGCGATTTTTTCCACCTGCTGTGCGCCGAGGGAGGCACGTCGGGTCCGCCTACGAGCCATATGGTGGTCGCCGCTCGATCGCGGTCAATCCACGGGCCGTGGGAAAACTGCCCTCACAATCCCATCGTGCATACCGCGTCGGCGTCGGAGCCTTGGTGGTCGCGAGGACACGGCAGCCTGGTGGAAGGCCCGGATGCCAATTGGTGGATCATCTATCACGGCTATGAGAACGGATACCGAACGCTCGGTCGTCAGACGCTCCTCGAACCCGTTCAGTGGACTTCCGACGGATGGTTCAGGGCGACGGGCGGCGACTTGTCGCAGCCCATGTCGAAGCCGCTTCCGAATGCGCCGCGGGCGCCGGCATTCGAGTTGTCCGATGATTTCGCAGTTCCGGCGTGGGGCACGCGCTGGCGCATCTATCGACCCGAGACCGATGAGCCCGCGCGGGCGGTCCTCGCCGACGGGGCACTCGTTCTGCGGGGCATCGGCAACGGACCGCAAGACTGCTCACCGGTCGTTGGACGCAGCGGCGACCACGCCTACGAAGTGAGCGTCGACATGGAGTTGAGCGACGGCGTGGAAGCCGGACTGTTGCTGTTCTTCAGTCACCGTTTGTTCCTGGGGATGGGGTACGACGGCCGACACATGACGACGTATGCGGGCGGGCGGACGAGCTTTTGGCAGGAACCGGTGCCGGCGTCGCGGCACTTCAAAATGCGCATCGTGAACGATCGACAGATCGTTGCGTTCTACTACGCGGCGAGAGACGGTCACTGGGCGCAGCACGCGCTGCGTTTCGACGTGACCGGCTACAATGCGAACGTGGTCGAAGACCTCGCGAGTCTTCGGCCCGCGCTGTTTGCGGCCCGGGAAGGCATCGTCCGCTTCCGCCACTATCGGTATCGTTGCCTTCGCAGCTGAGCGACGTCACCCGGCGTTCGACAAGCGCGCCCGGTGACGGGTGAGCCACGCACCGGCCAGCGCCGCGAGCAAGGTCACCGACCCGAGGATCCCGAGCGCCGGGAGCAGACCGCCTCGCCACCGCTCGAGCAGCGTGAGGATCGGCGCGCTCAAGAATTGCCCGGTGAAGAACACCGCGCCCCAGATCCCGACCCCCCGGCCGCGATGTTCGGCCTCGAAGCTACCGAGCGTCCAGGCGATCAGTGCGGGCAGCACGATACTGCTGCCGAACTGCGCGATCGTTCCGAAGATCGCGCCGGACCCCGCGCCGTGCGATGCCGATATGCCGACGAATCCGAGCCCGTAGGCAAACAAACCGAGCGCGAGCAGCTCGCCGATCGAACGGCGACGCAGGAGACCGAAGCTCACCGCGCCGGCCAGCGCGCCGATGCTCGTCAGCATGATCAGTTCCCCGCTGCGGGCGGGAGATCCGACGCCGAGCGCCGCGAACATGCGGCCTTGCTGGATCGCGAGGACGAAGAACACGATCGACACCGCGAACGTCACCCCGGCGATCCGAAGCGCCCTCGCCCGCGGGAACGGCGTTGAGGATCGTGCGATCCGGTCGTCTCGGCCCGCCGAAGGCGCAGGTTCCCA
>JAJXTF010000313.1 GCA_021784125.1 Pseudomonadota bacterium
GACTCCGCGGCGTGGTGCGGGCATTCTTGTGGACGTTCATCCGGCTGTCTCCTCCAAAGTTGATCGGCTCGCACCAATCAGCTTCTCGGATTCAGTCCGGATGAACAACCCTCATAGAAATCACAACTAGCGTTCGAGGGCCGGTCGGCCGGTCGGCGAAGCAGCGGTCGACGCAGCGGTCGACGCAGCGGTCGACGTTTCGCGGCCGGCGTCGTAAGCTCGACCGATCATGGCGAACCGACTCGCGGGCGCGACCAGCCCCTATCTGCGGCAGCACGCCGAGAACCCGGTCGACTGGTATGCCTGGGGCGACGAGGCGCTTGCGCGCGCCAGGCGCGAGGACAAGCCGATCCTGCTTTCGATCGGCTATTCGGCCTGCCACTGGTGTCACGTGATGGCGCACGAGTCCTTCGAGGACCCGGAGGTGGCGGCTGCGATGAACGCGGACTTCGTCAACGTCAAGGTCGACCGCGAGGAGCGCCCCGATCTCGACCAGGTCTACCAGACTGCGCATGCGCTGCTGACCCGCCGGTCGGGCGGATGGCCGCTGACGGTGTTCCTGACGCCCGACGGGGCGCCGTTCTTCGCGGGAACCTATTTCCCGCGACGCGAGCGCCACGGCCTGCCGGGATTCCTCGACCTGCTCCCGCGCATCGCGGTCGCCTATCGCGAGCAGGGCCCGGCAATCGCCGAGCAGAGCGCCCGCCTGTCGGAAGCCCTGCAATCGCTCGAGCCCGGGCGCAACGACGCGCCGCTGCCCGTGAATGCACCTGCCGTGGCGCTATCCGAACTCAAGCGGAGCTTCGACGCGACCGACGGGGGCTTCGGCTCCGCGCCGAAGTTCCCGCACGCGGCCGAGCTCGAGTTCTGCCTGCGGGCCTGGAAGCTGCGCGGCGACGACGGGGCGCTGCGCGTCGTGCGCACGACGCTTGCGAAGATGGCAGCCGGCGGCATCGCCGACCAGCTCGGCGGGGGCTTCTGCCGCTACAGCGTCGATGCGCAGTGGTCGATCCCGCATTTCGAGAAGATGCTCTACGACAATGCAGCGCTGCTCGCGCTGTACGCCGACGCGGGGCGCGCGCTGCGCGACGACGGGTTCGGCGCGGTCGCGCGCGACATCGTCGGCTGGCTCGCGCGGGAGATGCGGGCACCCGACGGCGCGTGGTATTCGAGCCTCGATGCCGACAGCGAAGGCGAGGAAGGCAGGTTCTACGTCTTCAGCCGCGAGGAGGCGCAGGAGGCGATGTCCGCCGACGAATGGGCTGCGGCATCGCTCTACTACGGCTTCGACGGGCCGCCGAATTTCGAGCACCGTGCATGGCACCTGCGCGTGGCGGTTGCCGCGGCGGAGGTCGCGCAGCTGCTGGGCATCTCGCTGCCCGACGTGCAGACACGCATCATCGGTGCGCGCGCCGCGCTGTTCGCCGAGCGCGAGACCCGCATTCGCCCCGGGCGCGACGACAAGATCCTCACCGCGTGGAACGCGCTCGCGATCGGGGCGCTGGCCCGCGCCTCGCGTGCCCAGGACGAGCCCGCGTGGACCGAGCTCGCGCTCGCTGCGCTCGATGCGCTGGTCGCCACCGCGTGGCGGGACGGCAGGCTCCATGCGACGCGGCACGGCAGCGACGTCGCGCTGAACGCCTATCTCGACGACCATGCGTTCCTGCTCGCCGCGCTGGTCGAGGTCATGCAGGCGCGCTTCCGGGCGCAGGATTTCGCGCTGGCGCTCGCGATCGCCGACCGGCTGCTCGAGGGTTTCGAGGATCGCGAGCACGGCGGATTCTGGTTCACCAGCCACGACCACGAGCGCCTGTACCACCGCACGAAGCCCGCGCAGGACAATGCCACCCCTTCGGGCAACGGCGTCGCCGCGCAGGCGCTGATCGCGCTCGGGCATCTCGCGGCCGAGCCGCGTTACCTCGAGGCGGCGGAACGCGCGCTGCGGCAGTTCGCCGAGGGCATCGCGCGCGCTCCGAACGCGCAGGTCACGCTGCTGACGGCGCAGGAGCGCCTCGGGGAGCCGCCCGCGACGCTGGTTCTCTGCGGCGATCCTGTGCAGACGCGGAGCTGGCAGCGCGCCCTCGAGCGCGACTACCGCCCCGAGCTCTGCATCGTCGACATCGGCACGGGCACCGACGCGCCGCCGTCGCTGCAAAAGGGCGCGCGCCCGGCGCAATCCGCGGTCGCGTGGCTCTGCCGGGGGACGCAATGCCTCCCGCCGATCGCGAGCCTCGAGGACATCGAGGCGGCGATTTCCGGTAAGATTTCGGGTCAGTCCGGACCCTTAGCCCCGATGGAGCTCAAATGAAGAAGACCGCAACCGCAATCCTGGCGATCGCCTCGCTGACCGTTGCCACGGCCGCGATCGCCGACCAGCTCGAAGACATGATGAAGAAGAACGGCTGCAACGCATGCCATTCGGAAGACAAGAAGATCGTCGGCCCGGCCTACAAGGACGTCGCCGCCAAGTACCACGGCAACGCCAAGGCCGAGGCAATGCTCGTCGAGAAGGTGAAGAAGGGTGGCTCGGGGGTGTGGGGCCCGATCCCGATGCCGCCGAACTCGCAGGTCAGCGACGCCGACATCAAGAAGATGGTGGAGATGATCCTCGCGCTGAAGAAATGACGCGTCTGTGATACGCTGCCGCCTGCGTGCAGGAGAGAGCAGCGGCGAAACGCCGATGCCGCCGAAGGCGTAATCCCGAAATCGCTCAGGCAAAAGGACCGCGCGCAGGACAGACACGATCTGGAGAGCGGCCGGCGCAGTCGATGCGTGGCCCACCGAAGGGGCACCCGGCGGCGCGGCAGCATCGCGCGGCCGCAATCTCTCAGGTAAAGAGGACAGACGGGGGCGACGCGGAGCGATCCGCGCCGCCCCCTTTTCCTTTCAACCGGGAGGCAGCGTGCCGAAGACCACCCCGCTCAACGCCGTTCACCGCGCGGCCGGCGCGCGCATGGTCGATTTCGGCGGCTGGGACATGCCGGTCAACTACGGCTCGCAGATCGACGAGCACCACGCGGTGCGCAGCGATGCGGGCATGTTCGACGTTTCGCACATGCGCGTCGTCGACATCCACGGCACGTCGAGCGCCTCTCCCCGCGATTTCCTTCGCTACGCGCTCGCCAACAACGTCGACAAGCTGAAGACGCCCGGCAAGGCGCTCTACTCCTGCCTGCTCGCGCAGGATGGTGGCGTCCTCGACGACCTGATCGTCTATTTCCT
>JAJXTF010000314.1 GCA_021784125.1 Pseudomonadota bacterium
CCCGATCACGGCCAACTTCCGCGAGGGCCTGAACGTCCTGCAGTACTTCATCTCCACCCACGGCGCCCGCAAGGGCCTGGCGGACACGGCGCTGAAGACCGCGAACTCGGGCTACCTGACGCGCCGCCTGGTCGACGTGACGCAGGACCTGGTCGTGATCGAGAACGACTGCGGCACGCAGAACGGCATGAACATGCGCGCGCTGGTCGAAGGCGGCGAAGTCATCGAATCGCTGCGCGACCGCGTCCTCGGCCGCGTGACCGCGATCGAGGTTCAGCACCCGGAGACGCAACAAACGCTGCTCGATGCCGGCGAGATGCTCGACGAAGACGTGCTCGACACGCTGGAAGCGGCGGGTGTCGACGAGGTCAAGGTTCGCACCGCGCTGACCTGCGCGACGCGCTTCGGCATCTGCGCCAAGTGCTACGGCCGCGACCTCGGCCGCGGCGGCCTGATCAACGTGGGCGAGGCGATCGGCGTGATCGCGGCCCAGTCGATCGGCGAACCGGGCACGCAGCTGACGATGCGCACCTTCCACATCGGTGGTGCGGCATCGCGTGCGGCGGTGGCTTCGAGCGTGGACGCGAAGTCCGATGGCCGCATCGGCTTCAACGCGACGATGCGCTACGTGACCAACGGCAAGGGCGAACTGGTGGTGATCTCGCGCTCCGGCGAGATCATCATCTCCGACCAGCACGGCCGCGAGCGCGAGCGCCACAAGGTGCCGTACGGTGCGCTGCTCAGCATCAAGGCCGACCAGCAGGTCAAGGCCGGCACGGTGCTGGCCAACTGGGATCCGCTGACCCGCCCGATGATCACCGAGTTCGCCGGCAAGGCGAAGTTCGAGAACGTCGAGGAAGGCCTGACGGTCGCGAAGCAGCTCGACGAGGTGACGGGCCTGTCGACGCTCGTCGTGATCGACCCGAAGCGCCGCGGCGCGACCAAGGTCGTGCGTCCGCAGGTCAAGCTGCTCGACGCGGCCGGCAACGAGGTCAAGATCCCCGGCACCGACCACTCGGTGACGATCGCGTTCCAGGTCGGTTCGCTGATCCAGATTCGCGACGGTCAGGACCTGATGCCGGGCGAGGTGCTGGCGCGGATTCCGGTCGAAGGCCAGAAGACGCGTGACATCACCGGCGGTCTGCCGCGGGTGGCCGAGCTGTTCGAGGCCCGCACGCCGAAGGACAAGGGCACGCTGGCCGAGATGACCGGCACGGTGTCGTTCGGCAAGGAGACCAAGGGCAAGGTGCGCCTGCAGATCACCGACCCGGAAGGCAAGGTCTACGAGGAACTCGTCCCGAAAGAGAAGAACATCGTGGTCCACGAGGGCCAGGTGGTCAACAAGGGCGAGTCCATCGTCGACGGGCCGGCCGATCCGCAGGACATCCTGCGCCTGCTGGGCATCGAGGAACTGGCTCGCTACATCGTCGACGAGGTGCAGGACGTGTACCGCCTGCAGGGTGTGAAGATCAACGACAAGCACATCGAGGTGATCGTTCGCCAGATGCTGCGCCGCGTGCAGATCGTCAACCCGGGCGACACGAGCTACATCCTGGGCGAACAGGTCGAGCGTTCCGAGCTGCTGGGCAGGAACGACAAGGCCCTGGCCGAAGGCAAGCTGCCGGCGACGCACGCCGACGTGCTGCTGGGCATCACCAAGGCGTCGCTGTCGACCGACAGCTTCATCTCGGCGGCGTCGTTCCAGGAGACCACGCGCGTGCTTACCGAGGCTGCCATCATGGGCAAGCGCGACGAACTGCGTGGCCTGAAGGAGAACGTCATCGTCGGCCGCCTGATCCCGGCGGGCACCGGCATGGCATTCCACGACGCCCGCAAGGCCAAGGAAGCGATGGACGACGCCGAGCGCAAGGCCATCGTGATGCAGGAGGCCGAGGAACTGGCTGCCGTGCAACTGGCGCAGATCGATGCGGCGAGCGACGCCGCGGCTGCCGAGTAGCCGGCTCGGTCGCTGCAGTGCGAAAGGGCGACTTCGGTCGCCCTTTTTCCTGGGCCGCCCGACAAGGGGGTTCGCCAGGCCGCGACCGATAATGGGCAATGGCGATCCAGACCGATGATTTCGAGCCCGCACGCAGAGTCGTGAGTGCGGCGCCTGCCTCTGCGAACGAGGAGGCGATCGAGCGGGCGCTGCGCCCCAAGGGCCTGGCCGAGTACGTCGGGCAGGCGAAGGCGCGCGAGCAGCTCGAGATCTTCATCGGCGCGGCGAAGATGCGCAGCGAGGCGATGGACCACGTTCTGCTGTTCGGCCCGCCGGGACTGGGCAAGACGACGCTGTCGCACATCATCGCCAACGAGCTCGGCGTGAACCTGCGCCAGACCTCCGGGCCGGTGCTCGAAAAACCCAAGGACCTGGCCGCGATCCTGACCAACCTGGAGCGCAACGACGTGCTCTTCATCGACGAGATCCACCGGCTCAGCCCGGTCGTCGAGGAGATCCTCTACCCGGCGCTGGAGGACTACCAGATCGACATCATGATCGGCGAGGGCCCGGCCGCGCGCTCGATCAAGCTCGACCTGCAGCCCTTCACGCTGATCGGCGCGACCACCCGCGCCGGGATGCTGACGAATCCGCTGCGCGACCGTTTCGGCATCGTCGCGCGGCTGGAGTTCTACACCGCCGAAGAGCTCGCCCGCATCGTGCACCGCTCGGCCGGCCTGCTGAAGGTGCCGACCGACGACGAGGGCGCGTTCGAGATCGCGCGCCGCTCGCGCGGCACGCCGCGCATCGCGAACCGGTTGCTGCGCCGCGTGCGCGACTACGCCGACGTGAAGGCCGATGGCCGCATCGGCCGGCTGCTCGCCGACAAGGCACTGAAGATGCTCGATGTCGATGCGCACGGCCTGGACGTGATGGACCGCAAGCTGCTCGAAGCGGTGGTGCACCGCTTCGACGGCGGGCCGGTCGGCCTGGACAACGTGGCCGCGGCGATCGGCGAGGAGCGCGACACGATCGAGGACGTGATCGAGCCCTACCTGATCCAGCAGGGCTACCTGCAGCGCACGCCGCGCGGCCGGGTGGCCACGCCGGCGGCGTACCGCCACCTCGGCGTCACGCCGCCGAAGGCGGCGGGCGGCGACCTGTTCGAGCCCTGACCCCTATTTGGCGGCGCGCCGCCGCTGCCAGGCGATCAGCTCGCCGACGACGCCCTTGCGGAATGCGATCACGCAGACGACGAAGATCGCGCCGATGATCACGTT
>JAJXTF010000059.1 GCA_021784125.1 Pseudomonadota bacterium
GGGGGCCCGGTCGCGAGGCGCTGCGCGGCGCAAGCTTCGCGCTGCAGGCGGGTTGCGTCACGGCGCTCGTCGGACCGAGCGGCGCGGGCAAGAGCACGCTGCTCGACCTGCTGCTGGATTTCGCGCCGGCGCAGCGCGGGCGCATCCGGGTCGGCGGGCACGATCTGGCCGGCATCGATCCGGAATACTGGCGGACCCATGTCGCGTGGCTGCCGCAGCGCCCGCATCTGTTCGAGGGCAGCATCGTGGACAACATCCGGCTCGGCAACTCCGGCGCGTCGATCGAGGCCGTGCGTGCCGCCGCGCGCGAGGCGGATGCCGACGAGTTCATCCAACGGCTGCCGCAGGGCTACGACACGCCGGTGGGCGAGCGCGGCCAGAACCTCTCGGGTGGGCAGGTGCAGCGCATCGCACTCGCACGCGCGTTCCTCAAGGACGCCCCGTTGGTGCTGATGGACGAGGCCACCGCCAGCCTCGACCCCGAGGCCGAGCAGCGCATCGTCGCGGCGCTCGCGCGGCTGGCGCGTGGCCGCTCGCTGCTGGTCGTCGCCCACCGGCTGCGCACCGTCGTCGCGGCGGATCACATCGTCGTGATCGACGCTGGACGCGTGGTCGAGCAGGGGACCCATGCGATGCTGGCGCAGGCGGGCGGGCTGTATGCGCGGCTGCTGCGCGCGCAGGACGGGTCGCCGGCGCCGTTGCAGCCGCTGCGGGAGGGCTGACATGCGCGACGACCTGAAGCTCGCACGCAGGTTGCTGGCCCTGGCCTCGCCCTACCGTGGATGGTTCGCACTCGGCGCGCTCTGCGCCGTGCTGACGCAGCTGGCGAGCGTCGGCCTGATGGCGGTGGCGGGGCGGTTCATCGCCGCGATGGCACTTGCCGGTGCCGCCGGCGCGCTGCTCAACTATTTCCTGCCCGCGGCGTTGATCCGCCTGTTTGCGATCCTGCGCACCGGCGGGCGCTACGTCGAGCGCGTGGTCACGCACGAGGCCACCTTCCGGCTGCTCGCGCAGCTGCGGAGCTGGTTCTTCCGCCGGCTCGAGCCGCTGGCCCCTGCACGGCTCGCGCGGCACCGTGGCAGCGACCTGTTCGAGCGCATCCAGGCCGACATCGACACGTTGCAGAACGCCTACCTGCGCCTGCTCGTGCCGGTCGCCGTCGCGATCGCAGGCACGCTGGCCGTCGCGATCCTGCTCGCCTTCACGATGCCGCGGGCGGCACTGCCGGTGGTCGTCGTCATGGCGGTCGCAGGCATCGCGCTGCCGCTGGCGATGCGCCGCCTGGGCGAGGCACCGGGGGCGGCGCGGATCGAGGCGCGTGCGGCGTTGCGGGTGGCGGTGATCGACGGCCTGCAGGGCATGGCCGAGCTCCAGGTGTACGGCGCGGGGAGGACGCAGGCGCAGCGCATCGACGCGCTGACGCGGACGCTGAACCTGCAGCAGATCCGGCTGGCGCGGCTGTCGGGCCTGTCGGCGGCAGCGGTGGGCCTTTGCGCGAGTCTCGCGATGTGGGGTGTCGTGCTCTGGGGCGTGGTGCTGGTTTCGCAGGGGGCGCTGGGTCCGGCGCAGCTGCCGATGCTCGCGCTGTTCGTGCTGACGAGCTTCGATGCCGTCGCGCCGATGCCGGCGGCATTGCAGCAGCTGGGCGAGACCTTTGGCGCGGCGCGCCGGGTGTTCGAGCTGGTCGACGCCAGCCCCGAGGTTCCGGAGCCCCAAGGTGCGTCGCCGCTGCCGCAGGGCGCCGGCATCACGATGCGCGGCGTGCGGATGCGCTACGATGCGGCGGGGGCGTGGGCGCTCGACGGGCTGGACCTCGAGCTGCCGCCGGGGCGCCGCGTGGCGATCGTCGGACCGAGCGGCGCGGGCAAGACCAGCATCGTGCAGCTGCTGCTCCGCTTCCGGGAGTACCAGGAAGGCGACGTGCGCTTCGGCGGCCACGACCTGCGCAGCTACCGGGGCGAGGACCTTCGCTCCCGGATTGCCGTCGTGTCGCAGGACAGCTGGCTGTTCGACACGACGATCCTCGAGAACCTGCGCATCGGCAATCCGCAGGCGGGCGACGAGGACGTCGTCCGTGCCGCGCGCGCGGCGCAGATCCACGACTTCATCGTCTCGCTGCCCGAGGGCTACCGGACCTATGCCGGCGAAGCCGGCATCAGGCTCTCCGGCGGCCAGGCGCGCCGCATCGCCATTGCGCGCGCCCTGCTGAAGGACGCGCCGCTGCTGCTGCTCGACGAGCCCACCGAAGGCCTCGATCCGCGTACCGAGCGCGCGCTCGTCGAGTCGATCGAGACGCTGATGGCCGGGCGCAGCGTGCTGGTCATCACGCACCGGCTGGCGTACCTCGGAGAGCACGTCGACGAGGTGCTCGTCCTCGAGCGCGGACGCGTCGTCGAGCGCGGCACGCACGCGGCATTGCTCGCTCGCGGGGGACGCTACGCCCGCGACCAGGATTATCTCGCCCTGGCAGGCGACGTCGGCTGACCGCCGGCCTCGCGCGCTGCGCGCGGTCAGTGCCCGCCGCCGCGACGTTCTTCCGCCTCCTGGGTGTCGAGCAATGCGGCACCCGCCGCGGCGATCAGCACCATCATCACGGTGCCCACCAGCCACGCGAAATACCACGACCCGTAGGCGCCGAGGATCACCGCGATGACGATGACGCAGACGGCGATGAACAGGTAGACGAGGAAACGTGCGAAGGTTGCCATGACGGTGCCGGCTCCTCAGTAGGCGTGCTCGTCGGATTCGATGCGCTGCGTGCTCACCTTGCCGCGCATCACCCAGAACGCCCAGCTGGTGTACCAGAGGATCAGCGGCATGAAGACCAGCGTGAAGCCGAGCATCCATGCCAGCGTGTACCGGCTCGACGACGAGTTCCATACCGTCAGGCTGTGCGCGGGCTCCGACGACGAGGGCATCATGAACGGGAACATCGCGGCGCCGACGGTTCCGATGACGCCGACCCAGGCCAGCGCGCCCAGCCACCACGCGAGGTGCGAGGCGCCCTTGCGCAGCGCGGCGAGTCCTGCGAGCAGGCCGGCGTAGGTGGCGGCAGGCACGAGCCACAGGATCGCGTGAGCGCGGAAGTTGGCGAGCCAGTCGCCGCTCGCGCGCTCGACGACCTGCCGCAGCGGTGTCTGCGCGAGTCCCGGGTCGGGTCCTTGCACGAGGTGGTAGCCCTGCATGCGGCTCACCCAGAATCCGCCGAGGGTGAACAGCAGCAGCCCGGCGATGCCGCTCCAGGACCCGATGCGCCCAGCGCGCTCGCGGATCGCGCCTTCGGCGCGGTTCATCACCATCGTTGCGCCCATCCAGACCGACATCGCCACCGACAGCGCTCCGCAGAGGATCGCGAACGGATTGAGCAGTTCGATGAAGCTGCCGGTGTACCGGGACGTCAGGTTCCAGTCGAAGTGGAAAGGCACGCCCTGCAGGAGGTTTCCGATCGCGGCGCCGAACACCAGCATCGGCACGAAGCCGCTGACGAACAGGGTCCAGTCCCACGCGCTGCGCCACTGCGGCGACGGGAGCTTGCTGCGGTACTCGAAGCCCAGCGGCCGCACGATCATCGTCCACAGCAGGAGCAGCATGACGACGTAGAAGCCCGAGAACGCGGTCGCGTAGATCAGCGGCCAGGCGGCGAATATCGCGCCGCCTCCCAGGATGAACCACACCTGGTTGCCGTCCCAGTGGGGGCCGACGATGTTGAGGGCGACCCGCCGTTCGGCATCGTTGCGGCCGACGTAGCGCAGGATCGTGCCCACGCCCATGTCCATCCCGACCATGATCGCGAGCCCCATCAGCAGCACGCCCAGCAACACCCACCAGAGGACCTTGAGGAGCAGATAGGTTTCCATCGTCAGCCCTCCCAGCGGCTCGCGAAGGGCATCGCCGCGCCGGCCATGCCCGGCCCCGCGGCGGCCTCGGCAGGCGGGACCGTGTCGACGGGCCCGTCGGGGTCGGGGCCATCGCGGATCGCCTTGACCATCAGGTACATCTCGATGGCGATGAATATCGAATACAGCACGACGAAGCCGGTGAGCGAGAACGCCAGGTAGGCGACGCTGTGCGTCGACGCCGACATCCACGTCGGCAGGATCTGGTAGACGGTCCAGGGCTGCCTGCCGATCTCGGCCACGAGCCAGCCCATCTCGCAGGCAATGAAGGGCACCGGGATCGACCACAGCGCGACGCGCAGGAACCCGCGCTTGTGCTCGACCTGGTTGCGCAGCGTGTAGATGACCGCGAGGATGAAATATCCGAGCATCAGCAGGCCGAGGCCCACCATGATGCGGAACGACCAGAATATCGGCGCCACCTGGGGAATGGTGTCGCGCGCCGCGCGTTCGATCGCATCCGGCGTTGCCTTCGAGGCGTCCTGACCGGGAGCATAGCGCTGCACGAGGAATCCGTAGCCCAGGTCCTTCTCGTGCGCCCTGAACTGCGCCATCGCCTGCGCGTCGGCCGGATCCTGCGCCAGGCGCTTCAGGGCAGCGACGGCGGGAATGCCGTTGCGGATGCGCTCGGCCGCCCGCTGCTCGAGCTCGTCGACCGCCGGAACCGTGCCGTCCAGCGTATGGGTGACGAGCAGCGACAGCGCAGCCGGGACCTGGATCTCCCAGAGGTTCCTCCGTGCGGATTGCGATGGCGCCGCGACGACGTTGAAAGGCATCGGCGCCGGCTCCGTCTTCCAGAGCGCTTCCATCGCGGCGAGCTTGGTCGGCTGCGCCTGGCCGCCGACGAAGCCGAGCGCGTCGCCCAGCGTGATGACCCCCGCGGTCGCGAGCACGCCGAACAGCGCCGCCATGCGGAAACTTCGCCTTGCGAGCTCCATGTGCCGCCCGCGCAGCATGTAGAACGCGCTGATGCCGCCGACGAACATCGCGGCGGTCACGTAGCCGGCAATGCTCGTATGGACGAATTTCGACTGGGCGTCGGAGTTGAAGATGAGGTCGGCGAAGCTCGTGAGTTCCATCCGCATCGTCAGCGGATTGAAATGGGCACCCTGCGGATCCTGCATGAAGCCGTTGGCGACCAGGATCCAGACGGCGGACAGGTTGGATCCGAGCGCGACCAGGTAGGTGACGATCAGGTGCTGCGCGCGGGTCAGCCGCTCCCAGCCGAACACCATCAGACCGACGAAGGTCGATTCCATGAAGAAGGCCATCAGGCCTTCGATCGCCAGCGGCGCGCCGAAGGTGTCACCGACGAAGCTCGAGTAGAACGACCAGTTGGTTCCGAACTGGAACTCCATCGTCAGGCCGGTGGCAACACCCAGCGCGAAGTTGATCAGGAACAGCTTGCCCCAGAAGTGCGCCATTCGTCGGTAGATGTCGCGCCCGGTGGTGACGTAGACCGTCTCCATCGCGGCGAGCAGGAAGGACAGCCCCAGCGTCAGCGGCACGAACAGGAAGTGATAGAGGGCGGTGGCGGCGAACTGCCACCGCGAAAGCTCGACCACCGTGTTGTCGATCATCGGGGTACCTCCGGATTGACGCGCCCCGGGCCTGCGGGCGGCACCGGCGACCCCAGGGCCCGTGAAGTGTCGCATCGCCCAAGTCGCGGGGCAACTGCCGTAAAATCCGGGCACTGCGCAATGCGCGTCTGCTTCCCCACCCGACGACGATGACCGATACCACCGATACCACCGATACCACCGCTTCCGGCGCCCGGCGCGAGACCCTGGGCTTCCAGGCCGAGGTCACGCAACTGCTCGACCTGATGATCCATTCGCTGTACTCGAATCGCGAGATCTTCCTGCGCGAGTTGATCTCCAATGCGTCGGACGCCTGCGACAAGCTGCGCTTCGAAGCGCTGCACAACCCGGCGCTGTTCGAGGACGACCCCGAGCTCGCGATCCGCGTCGACTACGACGCGGCGGCACGGACCCTGACGATCGCCGACAACGGCATCGGCATGAGCCGCGACGAGGTGATCGCGAACCTCGGCACGATCGCCAAGTCGGGCACGCGGGAATTCTTCGCCAGACTGTCCGGCGACCAGCGGAAGGACGCCCACCTGATCGGCCAGTTCGGCGTGGGGTTCTATTCGTCGTTCATCGTCGCCGACCGCGTCACGGTGGTGACGCGCCGCGCCGGGGAGAAACCCGACCAGGGCGTGCGCTGGGAGTCGGCAGGTGCCGGCGAGTTCGACGTCGAGATGGTGGAGAAGGCCGGTCGCGGCACCGAGATCACGCTGCACCTGCGCGAAGGCCAGGACGACCTGCTTTCGGGGTCGAAGTTGCGCTCGATCGTCCGCCGCTACTCCGACCACATCGTCCAGCCGATCCGGATGAAAAAGGAGGAGTGGAAGGACGGCAAGCCCGGGAAGCTCGCCGAGGACGAGACGGTCAACCAGGCCTCGGCGCTGTGGGCGCGCCCGCGCAGCGAGATCGGCGACGAGCAGTACCGCGAGTTCTACAAGCACGTCGGTCACGATTTCGACGACCCGCTGGCGTGGACCCACGCCCGCGTGGAAGGGCGGTCCGAATATACGCAGCTGCTGTACATCCCGGCGCGGGCGCCGTTCGACCTGTGGGACCGCAACGCCCGCCACGGCGTCAAGCTCTACGTGCGACGCGTTTTCATCATGGACGACGCCGAGCAGCTGCTGCCGGGGTACCTGCGCTTCGTCCGCGGGGTCGTCGACTCGGCCGACCTGCCGCTCAACGTCTCGCGCGAGATCCTGCAGGAGTCGCGCGACATCGAGGCGATTCGCGGCGGCTGCACGAAAAAGGTCCTGGACCTGCTTGCGCATCTTGCCGGTGAGGACAGGGAAAAGTACGCGAAGTTCTGGGGCGAGTTCGGGCGGGTGCTGAAGGAGGGCATCGGCGAGGACCCCGCGAACCGCGAGCGGATCGCGGCGCTGCTTCGGTTCGCGTCGACGCAGGCCGACACGGCGGACGAGGTCGTGTCGCTGGCCGATTACGTCGGCAGGATGAAGGCCGCACAGGAGAAGATCTACTACGTCACCGCCGAGACCTTCAACGCCGCGCGCAACAGCCCGCATCTCGAGGTGTTCCGCAGCAAGGGCATCGAGGTCCTGCTGCTCTCCGACCGCGTCGACGAGTGGGTGGTCGGTCACCTGGCCGATTTCGAAGGCAAGGCGCTGGTCTCGGTCGCCAAGGGCGGGCTCGACCTCGGCACGCTGGAGGACGCAGCGGAGAAGGGCGAGGACCGGCAGGAGGCGGAGGAGTTCGGGCCCTTCGTCGAACGGCTGAAAGCGAGCCTGGGCGAACGCGTCAAGGACATCCGCGTCACGCGCAGGCTCACCGAATCCCCTGCCTGCCTCGTCGCCGACGAACACGACATGAGCGCGAATCTCGCGCGCATGCTGCGGGATGCCGGGCAGCCCGGCCCGGCGTGGAAACCCATCCTCGAGATCAATCCCCGCCATCCGGTCGTCGCCCGGCTGCGCGACGAGGAGCGCAACTTCGACGCCTGGGCCAGCGTGCTCTTCGACCAGGCGCTGCTGGCCGAGGGTGGCCAGCTCGACGATCCCGCGACCTTCGTCAAGCGAATCAACCAGCTGATGCTGGAAATGGGCGCGGACCGACCGGGCGCGGCGGCATGAGGCGCGGGGCGGCATGAGGCGCGGGGCGGCGGGAGGACGCACGACCTGGCGGGAAGCGACGGGTCGACGCGCGGTGCCGAAGCGCGAGGAGAGCGAATGAGCACGCGATTGTCCGGGGTACTGGCGCCGGTGGTCACGCCGTTCGCGGCCGACGGGGCGCCGGATGCCGAGCGCTGGCTTCGCCACTGCAGGTGGCTCCTCGGCCAAGGGGTGGGCCTCGCGGTGTTCGGCACCAATTCGGAGGCGAATTCGCTGGGCATCGGCGAACGCATCGACCTGCTGGATCGCCTCGTCGCGGCCGGCATCGACCCCGCGCGGACGATGCCCGGCACCGGGACCTGCGCGCTGACGGACTCGGTCCGGCTGACCGCCCATGCGGTGAAGCTCGGCTGCGCCGGCACGCTGATGCTCCCGCCGTTCTACTACAAGGGGGTCGGCGACGAGGGCCTGTACCGCAGCTACTCCGAAATCATCGAGCGCGTCGGCGATGCGCGGCTGCGCATCTACCTCTACCACATCCCGCCGGTGTCGCAGGTGCCGCTGAGCCTGGACCTGATCGAGCGCCTGCTGAAGTCCTGGCCCGGGATCATCGCCGGCGTCAAGGATTCCTCGGGCGACTGGCAGAATTCGAAAGCGATGCTCGACCGGTTTGCGCCTGCGGGATTCGACGTCTTCGTCGGCAGCGAGAGCTTCCTGCTCGCCAACCTGCGCAACGGCGGCATGGGCTGCATCAGCGCGACCGCGAACGTGAATCCGGCTGCGATCCATCGCCTCTGGTCGCGCTGGCAGTAGGCAGATGCGGACGCGATGCAGCGGGCGCTCGATCGGGTGCGCGCGGCCTTCCAGCAATACCCGATGATCGCCGCGCTCAAGCATGCGATCGCCCACTGGAGCCGCGACCCGGAATGGGCGCGCGTGCGGGCGCCGCTGGTCGAGCTGACGGCCGCGCAATCGAAGGCGCTGGTCGCCGATCTCGTGGCTGCAGGGTTTTCGATGCACAATCTCATGCCTTGAGGAGGCGCGAGTCTGCGCAGCAGCGATGCGGGGACCGCAGCCGGGGCAGCGCTTCCCGGGCGAAAGAACACGCCGGTACACTGGAGGATCGTCGATGCGGGTGTTGAAGAACAAGCGTAGCCGCGACTACGCGGGCGGCATGCTGATGACCGCCATCGGCCTGGCGGCGGCGTTCCAGGGCTCGAGCTACCAGCTCGGGACGCTCGAGCGCATGGGACCGGGGTTCTTCCCGACCGCGCTGGGGGTGATCCTGGCCGCCGCGGGCCTCGCAATCGCGGTCACCGCGCGCTTCACGCAGTATGAAGGCGAGCTGGAAGTCCTCGCGCCCGAATGGCGCGGCTGGGCCTGCATCATCGGTGCGCTGGTCGCTTTCGTCGTGCTCGGGAAATACGGCGGCCTGCTTCCAGCGACGTTCGCCATCGTGTTCATCTCGGCACTGGGCGACCGGCAGAACACCCTCCTGGGATCGATACTGCTTGCGCTGGGGAGCGTCGTCGTCGCGGTCGTCGTCTTCTGGTGGGCCTTGCAGATGCAGTTCCCGCTGTTCCAGTGGGGAGGGGGCTGATCGTGCACCAGGCCCTCACCGATCTCTGGTACGGCTTCGGCGTCGCGCTGGAGCCGCACAACTTGATGTGGTCGTTCTTCGGCGTGCTGGTCGGCAACCTGATCGGCGTGCTGCCGGGCATGGGCGCGCTGTCGGCGATCTCGATGCTGCTGCCGATCACCTACACGATGCACCCGGTGCCCGCATTCCTGATGCTGGCCGGCATCTTCTACGGATCGATGTACGGCGGAGCGATCGGCGCGATCCTGCTCAACCTGCCATCCCATCCGCCGCACGCGGTGACCTGCCTCGACGGCTACCCGATGACACGCGCGGGGCGGGGGGGTGCGGCGCTCGGCGTGACGATGATCGCGTCGTTCTTCGCCGCGTCGTTCGGCATCACGGTGATGGTCTTCGCCTCGCCGCTGCTGGTCGAAGCCGCGCTGAAGTTCGGGCCCACCGAGATCTGTTCGATCATGCTGCTGGGCCTGCTCGCCGGCGGGACGATGGCGCGCGGCTCGCCGCTGAAGGGCATCGCGATGACCGTCGTGGGGCTCCTGATCGGCACCGTCGGCACCGACGTCAACAGCGGTGTCATCCGGTTTTCCTTCGGCTTCCCCGAGCTGACCGACCGCGTCGAGCTGGTCGCGCTGGCGCTCGGCCTGTTCGGCGCTGCGGATTTCCTGCGCAGCGTCAACCGGATGAAATTCATCGGCAACGAGACCAAGGTACGCCTGCGCGACATGCGCCCCAGCCGGGCCGAGCTCAAGCAGTCGTTCTTTCCGATGCTGCGCGGAACCCTGATCGGAACGCTCTTCGGCGCGATGCCGGGCACCGGGCCCACGATCACCACGTTCATCGCCTACGCGTTCGAGCGCAAGATCTCGAAGACGCCGGAGCGTTTCGGCCACGGGGCGATCGAAGGCGTCGCGAGCCCGGAGGCGGCTTCGCACTCCAAGACCCAGGTGGATTTCATCCCGACGATGAGCCTGGGGATTCCGGGCGATCCGGTGATGGCGTTGCTGCTCGGCGCGCTGATGGTGCAGGGGATCGCCCCGGGACCGCAGCTCATCACCGAGCACGCGGACCTGTTCTGGGGCCTGATCGCGAGCTTCTGGGTCGGCAACATCCTGCTGCTGATCCTCAACGTGCCGCTGATCGGCGTTTGGGTCAAGGTGCTGCGCGTGCCTTACCGGCTGATGTTTCCCTGCGCGCTGTTCTTCATCGCCGTCGGCGTCTACAGCACCAACAACAGTCTGTTCGAGGTGAACGAGGTGCTCGTGTTCGGCATCGTCGGCGCGATCTTCATGGCACTGGACTTTCCGGTCGCGCCGATCCTGCTGGGCTATGTGCTGGGGCCGCTGGTCGAGGAGAACTTCCGCCGCGCGCTGCTGCTGTCGCGCGGCAAGATGGGCGTGTTCCTGGAACGGCCGATCAGCCTGACGTTCATCAGCCTGTGCGCGCTGCTGATCGCGCTGCAGGTGTTCTTCGCGGCGCGGGCGGCCTGGGCTAAGCGGCACGGAAGGCCCGGCACCGGTTTCGCCGCGGCGCCGGCGCGCGCCGTGCCGCCGGGGGATTGATCCGCGCTGGGGATTACCGTACCGGAACGGGGGCGAGGGCTTCTTCGAGGAAGGCGACGCTGCGATCGATGTCGCGGAGCTTGTCGAGGCCGAACAGCCCGATGCGGAAGGTCCGGAAATCGGCGGTTTCGTCGCATTGCAGCGGGACGCCCGCGGCGGTCTGCAAGCCCATGGCGATGAATCGCTTGCCGGACTGGATGTCGGGGTCGTCGGTGTAGCTCACGACGACCCCCGGGGCGGCATAGCCGTCGGCGGCGACGCTCGCAAAGCCATGGCTCGCCAGCATCGCGCGCACGCGATCGCCGAGCGACTGCTGCGCGGTGCGCGCCTTGTCGAAGCCGAAGCGCTCGGTTTCCTTCATCATGTCGCGCAGGCGCGCGAGCGAGTCGGTAGGCAGCGTCGCATAGTAGGCGTGCCCGCCGCCTTCGTAGGTCTCCATGATCCCGAGCCATTTTCGCAGGTCGCAGGCGAAGCTCGTGCTGGTCGTCGTTTCGATCGCGGTCCTTGCGCGTTCGCCCAGCATCACCAGGGCGAAGCCGGCGTGGCTGCTCCAGCCTTTCTGCGGTGCGCTGATCAGAATGTCGACACCGGTGGCCTGCATGTCGACCCAGATCGCGCCCGAGGCGATGCAGTCGAGGACGAACATGCCGCCGACCGCATGGACCGCGTCCGCCACGGCCCGCAGGTAGTCATCGGGCAGGATGATTCCCGAGGCGGTCTCGACGTGCGGGGCGAAGACCAGTGCCGGACGCTCGCGCGCGATCGTGCCGACTACCTCGTCGATCGGTGCCGGCGTCCAGGGCGCCCGCGGGCCGCCACCGGCCGGACGCGCCTTCAGCACGATCGACTCCGACGGGATCCCGCCGGCGTCGAAGATCTGCGTCCAGCGGTAGCTGAACCAGCCGTTGCGCAGGACCAGGCATTTCTTCCCCGTCGCGTACTGCCGCGCCACGGCCTCCATGCCGAAGCTGCCGCTGCCGGGGACTACGATCGCCGAGCGCGCGCCGTAGACGCGCTTCAGCATCTCCGAGACGTCGCGCATGACGCCCTGGAACCGGCGCGACATGTGGTTGAGGGCGCGGTCAGTGTAGACGACCGAGTATTCGAGCAGGCCTTCGGGATCGACGTCGGGTAGTAGTCCGGGCACGGTCGGCTCCAGTGCAAGTGGTACGGGTGCAAGGGTACGGACGCAGCCATTGAGCTTAGCACGCCGGGCTCGCCGAATCGGCTATCGCATTGATCTGCGTCGAATCCCCGCAACCTCGCCGGGCGTAAGCTGCGGAGCACTTGGGGGCGAGTGTCGTTGCCGCCGGGACTTCCCCGACCGAGAACTTCATGACCTGGCGATGCGCCTGCTGCTGATCGAAGACGACGACCTGTTGCGCACGACGCTCGCGGCCGATCTCGAGCGCGCGGGTTTCGCCGTCGACGTTGCCGCCGACGGCGAAACCGGCGAGTTCCTGGGTGCGACCGAGCACTACGATGCCGTTGTGCTCGATCTCGGGCTGCCCCGCCTGCCCGGCATCGACGTACTCCAGCGCTGGCGGGCCGCAGGCGTGACGAGTCCCGTGATCGTGCTGACGGCGCGCGATCAATGGCACGAGCGCGTCGAAGGGTTGAAAGCCGGCGCCGACGACTATCTCGGCAAGCCCTTCCATTTCGAGGAGTTGCTCGCGCGCATCCAGGTACTCCTTCGGCGAGGCCCGTCGCACGCCATGCCTCTGCGCTGCGGGGGCGTCGAACTCGACGAGCGGAAGCAGTGCGCGATCGTCGACGGCACGCGGACGGAGATCCTGACAGCGCTGGAATTTCGCCTGCTGCGCTGCTTCATGCTGCGCCGCGGCGAGGTGCTGTCCAGGTCCTGGCTGGCATCCCACGTCTACGGACTCGACGCAGACCCCGACAGCAACGTCATCGAGGTCTATGTCAACCGCCTGCGCAACAAGCTTGGCCGCGACCTGATCCGGACGCGGCGCGGGCAGGGTTACGTCTTCGACGGTGCATCGTGACGTCGCTGAGTGGACGCCTGAACCGGGTGGTCCTGGTGCTGCTGGGCGGCCTCGTCGTCCAGTGGTTTGTTGCCGATCGCATGATCGTCTGGGTCGACGAGAGCGAGATGGCTACCCACCTGCAGCACGACGCGGATTCGCTGTTCGCGGCGCTCGATCCGGGCACCGGCAACGGGCCGCAGCTCGACCCGCGGCTCGCGGGAACGATCTACCAGCGACCGTATTCCGGCCATTATTTCGTCATGCGCGTCGGGGGGCGGCAGTTCCACTCGGCGTCATTCGGCGACACGCCGCCGTTCGATCCGCCGTCGGTGGGAGCGGACACGCTCGAGCACGTCGACGGCCCACGAGACCAGCCTCTGCTGGTCCTGACGACCAGCGTCAATGTCGGCGGAAAGACGATCGCCCTGAGCGTCGGCGAGGACCTCACGCCGATGCGCCGCCAGCTGCTCCAGTTCCGCCTTCTGTTCCTGGGTGTGTCGCTTGCCTTGCTCGCCGGGGTCTTCTGGATCCAGCGTCGGGAACTGCGGTGGGCGCTCAAGCCCCTGTCGGATGTGCGCGATGCGATCCTGCAGATTCCCGCCGGAGGCAGGCCGATGCTGGCTGGCGATGCGCCGGAGGAGATTCGACCGCTGGTCGACGAGATCGACCGGCTGCTCGCATTCGTCGAGCGGCGCCTCGAACAGTCGCGGACCGCGATCGGCAACCTCTCACATGCCGTGAAGACGCCGTTGACGGCGATATTCCGCCTGCTCGACGATCCCCGGATGGCCGGTCACGACGATCTCAGGCTGCAGATCCAGGCACAGGCCGACGCGATCCACCTGCGCATCGACCGGGAGTTGAAGCGCGCACGTCTGGCCGGCGATCAGCCGACGCGGGGGAACTTCGATCCCCGCGCGGAGTTGCCGAGCCTGGTGAAGCTGCTCGGCCAGATCCACCGCGAGCGTCACGTCGCCATCGAATGGACCGCGCCCGAACATCCGCTCCCCTTCGATCGCGAGGACATGCTCGAGCTGATCGGCAACCTGGCCGACAACGCATGCAAGTGGGCGATGAGCCGCGTGACCATCGACATCCGCGACGGCGAGGGCCTCGGCGTCATCGTCGCCGACGACGGTCCCGGGTGTTCGCCGGAAGCGCTCGCGGTTCTCGGCCGGCGGGGGGATCGCAGTGACGAATCTATGCCTGGATACGGACTCGGGTTGTCGATCGCGCGCGACCTGGTCGAGCTCGCGGGGGGCACGCTGAGCTTCGGACGCTCGGCCGCGCTGGGCGGTCTCGAAGTGACCGCGCGCTTCGGGCGCTGAGCCGCTTTAAGCCTGAATTTAACTTCGCTCTGTATAACGAGCGGCAATCGGGACGCGGGATCGGCCGGTCCGATCCGGTTGCCGTTCACATCCTACGGAGATCGAAGAGTCATGAACCTCAAGTCACGACGCGCGATCGGCAGCGGCCTCAGTCGCCTGGTGCCTGTCATCGCTGGTGTCCTGCTCGGCGCATCGGCGGCCGCGCATGCGGACACCTACACCTACAGCTACACGGGGCCGACCTTCATCGGCGGCACCGACCATGTCGCGGTCACGTTCACGACCTCGGCCCCCCTCGCG
>JAJXTF010000315.1 GCA_021784125.1 Pseudomonadota bacterium
GGCGAGGCGTTTGCTGACCTCGACCACGACGGCGCACGCGCGCTCGTGGCCAAGGGGGGCAAGGGCGGACTGGGCAACCTGCACTTCAAGTCGAGCGTCAACCGCGCGCCGCGCCAGGCGACACCCGGCGAGCCGGGCGACAAGCGCCGGCTGCGTCTCGAGCTCAAGGTGCTCGCCGACGTCGGGCTGCTTGGCATGCCCAACGCCGGGAAGTCGACGCTGATCCGCGCGATATCGGCGGCCCGCCCCAAGGTTGCCGATTACCCGTTCACCACCCTCGCGCCGCAGCTTGGCGTGGTCCGCACCGACGAGGGCCGGAGCTTCGTCGTGGCCGACATCCCCGGCCTGATCGAGGGCGCGGCCGAGGGCGCGGGGCTCGGCCACCAGTTCCTGCGGCACCTGCAGCGCACGCGGCTGCTGCTGCATTTGGTGGACATCGCGCCGCTCGACCCCGAGGCGAATCCAGTGGCCGATGCGCGCGCGATCGTCGAGGAGCTGCGCAAATACGACACGTCGCTCCACGACAAGCCGCGGTGGCTGGTGCTGAACAAGCTGGACCTGCTCCCCGAGGCCGAGCGCGAGTCGACGGCCAAGGCTTTCGTGCGGAAATACCGGTGGAAAGGCCCGTGGTTCGCCATCTCGGCGATCGACGGCGGTGGCTGTCGCGAGCTGATTTTCGGCATCCAGGCGTGGCTCGACGAGCATCCGCAGCGGCCGGCGGAGATGCCTGCCCAGGCTCAGGCGCCGGAAGCGCCGGGCGCCCCGCTGCAGCCGCCGCCCGGCGTGCTGGTCGTCACGCCGGCGGCAGGCGAGCCCATCGTTGTCAGGCCCGCGCCCGTCACCGCCCGGCGCCGCCGCAGGGGAGCGGACAAAGAATGACCGCGAGCGTCGTCGCGCAGGCGAGGCGCCTGGTGGTGAAGGTGGGATCGAGCCTCGTCACCAACGAGGGCCGCGGGCTCGACCACGCGGCCGTCGCGCGCTGGGCCGGCGAGATCGCGCAGCTCGCGCGCGCAGGCAAGTCGGTCATCCTCGTTTCCTCGGGCGCGATCGCCGAAGGCATGCTGCGGCTCGGCTGGTCGACGCGCCCCCACGCGATCCACGAGCAGCAGGCCGCGGCCGCCGTCGGCCAGATGGGCCTCGTGCAGGCATACGAGCAGGCATTCGGGGAATACGGCCTGCGCACGGCGCAGGTGCTGCTGACGCACGAGGACCTCGCCGACCGCAGGCGCTACCTGAACGCGCGCACGACGCTGACCACCCTGCTCGGGCTGGGGGTGATTCCGGTCATCAACGAGAACGACACGGTCACGACCGACGAGATCCGCTTCGGCGACAACGACACGCTGGGCGCGCTGGTGACCAACCTCGTCGAGGCCGATGTGCTGGTGCTCCTGACCGACCAGCCGGGTCTCTACACCGCCGACCCGCGCCGCGACCCTGCAGCGACGCTGGTGAAGACCGCGCGCGCCGGCGATCCCGCGCTCGAAGCGATGGCAGGCGGCGCCGGCAGCACGATCGGACGCGGCGGCATGCTGACCAAGGTGCTCGCTGCGCGGCGCGCAGCGCGCTCGGGCGCCTCGACGGTCATCGCCTGCGGCCGCGAACCCGACGTGCTGACCCGGCTCGCTGCGGGCGAAGCGATCGGCACGCAGCTTTCCGCCGAGCGCAATTCGCTCGCCGCGCGCAAGCAGTGGCTCGCCGACCACGTGCAGCTCGCCGGTCGTCTCGAACTCGACGTCGGCGCCGTGCGCGCGCTGCTGCGCGAAGGCAAGAGCCTGCTGCCGATCGGCGTCGTCGCCGTCGCCGGCGATTTCGAGCGCGGCGAGGTCGTCGGCTGCTTCGGGCCGGACGGCCGCGAGCTCGCGCGCGGGCTTGTCAACTACAGCGCGCCGGAAGCCGCGCGCATCCTGCGCAAGCCGTCGTCGGAAATCGAGGCGATCCTCGGCTACGTCGACGAGCCCGAGCTCATCCATCGCGACAACCTGGTGCTGCTGGAGTAGCGGTCGACAGCCGCGGCGCGCTCCCCTAAACTTTGCGGCGAGAATTCAAGACTACCCGGGGGAGCCAAGCATGAGCATCGTCGATCGCGTCAAGGGGATCGTCCTCGATCCCCGCAGCGAATGGCTGAAGATCGCCACCGAGCCTGCGACCGTACAGTCGCTGTACACCGGCTGGATCATGATCCTCGCCGCCATCGGCCCGGTGGCGCTGCTGCTGTCGACCCATTCGCTGCAACTGGCCCTCGCGCAGTACGTGCTGTCGCTGATCGTCAGCTTCGTGCTGGCGCTGATCGTCGACGGTCTCGCGCCCTCGTTCGGCGGAACCAAGGACTTCATCGCATCGCTCAAGCTGATTGCGTACAGCTACACGGTCGCCTGGCTCGCGGGCATCTTCAACCTGCTGGGACTGCTCGGCGGGCTGCTGGGCCTGATCGCGACAATCTACGCGTTGTATACGCTCTTCCTCGGTGCGCCGGTGCTGAAGAAGTGCTTGCCGGAGAAGGCCGTTCCCTTCACGCTGGTCGTCGTGCTTTGCGGCATCGTGCTCGGCATCCTGGCCGGCTACGTCTTCAGCGGCATGATGATGACGCCGCACGTCGCCGGCGGCCTCGGCGTGATGCGCTGACGGAGGCCGTCAGCTCTCGGCCTGCGCCTCGGGATCGACGTAGGACGCGGGCATCTCCTGCCGCGCCCAGCCGTAGAGGCGCTCGCGGCGCGTGTGCGGCCGGGCGTGCAGGTAGCGCTCGAGCTCGCGCAGCGCGCGTCGATAGACGTCGCGCTTGAAATCGATCACCGCCTCGAGCGGGATCCAGTAGTCGTGCCAGCGCCAGGCGTCGAATTCCGGATGATCGGTGGCGCGCAGGCTGACGTCGCTGTCGCGCCCGGTGAGCCTCAGCAGATACCAGATCTGCTTCTGCCCCCGGTAGCTGCCGCGCCATTCGCGCTTGATCCAGTGTTGAGGCACGTCGTAACGCAGCCACTCGCGCGTACGGCCGAGGATCCTGACGTGCTGTGGCTGAAGCCCGACTTCCTCGCGCAGTTCCCGGTACATCGCCTGTTCGGGCGGCTCGCCGGGATTGATCCCACCTTGCGGAAACTGCCAGGAATGCTCGCGGATCCTCTTGCCCCAGAAAACCAGGTTCCTGCCGTTGGCGATGACGATGGCGACGTTCGGGCGATAGCCGTCACGGTCCAGCATCGCGGTCACC
>JAJXTF010000316.1 GCA_021784125.1 Pseudomonadota bacterium
CGCTCGATACGATGCCTGCGGGCAGCATCGTCGTGCTGCACGCCTGCTGCCACAACCCCACCGGCGTCGACCCGACACCCGCGCAGTGGGACGAGATCATCACGGTCGTCCGCGCCCGCGGGCTGTTGCCTTTCCTCGACCTCGCCTACCAGGGTTTCGGCGCAGGCATCGATGCCGACGGCGAAGTCGTGCACCGCTTCGTCGCGACGCCGGGGCCCGTGTTCATCTCCAGCTCGTTCTCCAAGTCGTTCTCGCTCTACGGCGAGCGCGTCGGCGCGCTGACCGTCGTCACCGCCGACAAGGACGAGGCCGCGCGCGTGCTGTCGCAGTTGAAGCGCGTCGTGCGCACGAACTACTCGAATCCCCCGACGCACGGCGGACAGATCGTCGCGCTGGTGCTGACGAACCCCGAGCTGCGCAAGCTCTGGGAAGGCGAGCTCGGCACCATGCGCGAGCGCATCCGCTCGATTCGCGCGACGTTGGTCGCCAAGCTTGCCGAGCGCGCGCCGAAACACGACTTCGGTTTCGTGCGCGATCAACGCGGCATGTTCTCGTACTCCGGGCTCGACAAGGCGCAGGTCAAGCACCTGCGCGAGGAGTTCTCCGTCTACGCGATCGAGACCGGCCGCATCTGCGTGGCCGCCCTCAACAACCGCAATGTCGATTACGTCGCCGACGCCATCGCCGCCGTGCTGAAGTGATCGCCGGCGCCGTGCGCCCCCCGCCCGGCGCAAGACCGATCTGACGCAGCCCGGGGCTGCAGGATCCGGGCGGGTGCAGGACGGAAGTCTTCTTCCCGCTCCGGCACGTTCCCGGATCCGGACGGGCCGACGGCGGCTTTCCCTCGCCGTGTCGTCTACAACATCCCGCCCGCGCATACTTGAGGGGGGTCCGCGTGGCCTCCGTGTGGCCTCCGCGTGCCTTGGCCGCGCCCTGCCCGCGCCCTGCCCGGACGTCGCTCGTCGGGCACCCGCCTCGACGCGGATGACCGAGGCCGGCGCAAACCTGCATGGCGCGAACCTTGCTTGAGGGTCCGACGGGTCAGCCGGAGTCCTCACCATGCTGGATAGGGTATCCAACGCCCCCGCGACCGATTCGCAGGGGATCGGGAACCATCACGAATTCGACGACGCGATCGACTACAGCCAACTGCTGGTCGAGGTGTCTCCTGTCGGCATCATCACCTACCGGTCCGACGGTTCCGCCATGCTGGCGAACCACGCCGCCGCCGAGATCGTCGGCGCATCCGTGGCGCAACTTCGCAGACAGAACTTCCGCAGGCTGGAATCCTGGCGGAAGTCCGGTCTGCTCGAACTGGCCGAGCGTGCGCTCGACACGTGGGAGATCATCGAGAAGGACGTCCACCACCTATCCACTTTCGGCAAGGAGGTCTGGTTCTCGGTGCGGATGGTTCCATTCATGTTTCGTGGCGAACCGCATCTGATGGCGCTGCTCTCGGATATCACCGAGCGCAAGCGCACGGAGGCGATGCTGCGCGACTCGGAAGAGCAATTCCGCGCGATCTTCGATGGCGCGACCGACGGCATGCTGCTGGCCGACCCGGCTACGCGCCGATTCCGTACCGGGAATCCGGCGATCTGCCGGATGCTCGGCTACTCGTCACGCGAGCTGTCCTCGGTAGCGGTGACGGACATCCACTTCGACGACGATCTGCGTCTGGAAACCGCGCGCTTCGACGCCGTTGCCCGCGGCGAGCGCGATTTCGTCTCGAACGTGCGAATACGCCGCAAGGACGGCACTTTCTTCTACGCCGACATCAAGGCATCCCGCCTGCACCTGAAGGACGGCGAGGTGCTGCTGGGAATGTTCCGCGACGTCACCGAGCGCGTGAACGCGCAGAAGGCGCTCGAGGAGTCCGAGTCGAAGTTCCGCAGCCTGGTCGAACAAGGGGTTCTCGGCGTCTATCTCGTCCAGGACCGCAGGATCATCTATGCGAATCCGCGCGGCGCCAGTCTGGTCGGCGAAACCTCGCCCGACGCCCTGGTGGGCACCGACCCGCTGGCGCGCGTCGTCGAAGCCGATCGCTCGAAGGTTGGGCGGGCGTTCCGGCGCCTGTCGCGCGCCCCGAGCGAGGGCCTCGCACTCGAAATATCCGTCGTCCATGCGAACGGCACGACGATCCCGGCCGCGCTGAGCGGCGCCTGCGCGATTCACCGGGGACGCCCGGCAGTGGTCGCGATGCTTCACGACATCTCGGAGCGCGAGCAGGCTGCCGCGACATCCGCAGCTACATCGCGCAGCTCGAGGACGCGTTCATGAGCACCGTCGAAGTCGCGACCACGCTGGTCGAGATGCGCGATCCTTATACCAGCGGCCACGAGAGCCGCGTAGCCGACATCGCGGTCGCCATCGGCACCGAACTCGGCTTCGACGCCCACCGGCTCCAGGGATTGCGGGTGGCCGGGTTGCTGCACGATGTGGGCAAGGTGTCGATCCCCTCGGAGATCCTCTCGAAGCCAAAAGGCCTGACGCCCATCGAGCGCGAACTGCTCCGCGGACACGCCGCTGCCGGCTACGACGTGCTCAGGCGGGCGAAGCTGCCGTGGCCGGTGGCGGAAGTTGCGCACCAGCACCATGAACGCATCGACGGCAGCGGCTATCCCGGCGGGCTCAAAGGGGAGGCGATCCTGCTCGAAGCGAGGATCATGGCAGTCGCCGACGTCGTCGAGGCGATGGCATCGCACCGACCCTATCGCCCGGGTCGCGGCATCGACGCGGCACTCGCCGAGATCGAGCGCGGTCGCGGCACCGAATACGACTCGTCAGTTGCCGACGCCTGTCTGCGTCTGTTCCGGGAGAAGGGTTACCGGTTGGCAAGCGACGGATGACGCGCGGCCAGGGGCGCATTTCCGACCCGGCAATTGAGCGGCGCCGCAGCAATGCTATAATTCGCTCCCAATGCGGGAATAGCTCAGTTGGTAGAGCGCAACCTTGCCAAGGTTGAGGTCGGGAGTTCGAGACTCCTTTCCCGCTCCAGTTTGCCCGGGAGAGCCTGTAGTTCCAAGACGCGGCTCTCCCTTTTCGTTTGATTCTTCGTCTTGCCCGGCCGTTGCGGCGCGATCCCCGCCCGTTCCGGCCGCGTCCATCCCGGGCGGGGTGGCAGAGTGGTCATGCAGCGGCCTGCAAAGCCGTCTACGCCGGTTCGATTCCGACCTCCGCCTCCAAATACCGCTCACCCGCGCCCGG
>JAJXTF010000317.1 GCA_021784125.1 Pseudomonadota bacterium
GCTGCAATCCAACACGGCCGCCGCCACCCGCCTCGCCCGCGAGTGGGCCGCGTGGTTCCCGCAGCGCTACGTGCTCGAGGTGCAGCGCGCCGGCCACCCCGACGAAGAGGCACTGCTGCGCGCGACGGCCGAACTCGCCGACCGCCTCGCCCTGCCGCTCGCCGCGACCCATCCGGTCCAGTTCCTGCGACCGGAGGACTTCCGGGCGCACGAAGCGCGCGTGTGCATCGCCGAAGGCCATTCGCTCGCCGACACGCGCCGTCCGCGCCGCTTCACGGCGCAGCAGTATTTCGTCTCACAGGCCGAGATGGCGGAGAAATTCGCCGATCTGCCGCAGGCGCTCGCCAACACCGTCGCCATCGCGCAGCGCTGCAACCTGACCATCCCGCTGGGCAAGAACCACCTGCCGCGCTTTCCCACGCCCGACGGCGTGACCCTCGACGACCACCTGCGCAGCGAAGCCGCGCGCGGACTCGAGACGCGGCTCGCCCAGCTCTTCCCCGACGCCGCCGAACGCGAGCAGCGCAGGCCCGAGTACGACGCGCGCCTCGACTTCGAGACGAAGACGATCGTGCAGATGGGTTTCTCGGGCTACTTCCTGATCGTCGCCGATTTCATCAACTGGGCGAAGCACAACGGCGTTCCCGTGGGTCCGGGGCGCGGCTCGGGTGCGGGCTCGCTGGTCGCCTATTCGCTGGGCATCACCGACCTCGACCCGCTGCGCTACCAGCTGCTGTTCGAGCGCTTCCTCAACCCGCAGCGCGTGTCGATGCCCGATTTCGACATCGACTTCTGCCAGGACGGCCGCGACCGGGTGATCGAGTACGTCAAGAACAAGTACGGCGCCGAGTCGGTGTCGCAGATCGCGACCTTCGGCACGCTCGCCGCCAAGGCCGCGGTGCGCGACGTCGGCCGCGTGCTGGACCTGCCCTACTCGTTCGTCGACGGCATCGCCAAGCTGATCCCCTTCCAGCCCGGCAAGACGGTCACGCTGCGCCGCCGCCAAGGCGAACCCGAGGCCAACGTCATCTATGCGCGCGAGGTCGAGCCGCTGATCGACCAGCGCGAAGCCGACGAGGAGGAAGTGCGCCAACTGCTGTCGCTCGCCTGCGAGCTCGAGGGCCTGCCGCGCAACGTCGGCATGCACGCCGGCGGCGTGCTGATCGCGCCGGGCAAGCTCACCGATTTCTGCCCGCTCTACGTGCAGCCCGGCGCGCAGTCGCCGGTTTCCCAGTTCGACAAGGACGACGTCGAGGCGGTGGGGCTGGTCAAGTTCGACTTCCTGGGACTGACGACGCTGACGATCCTCGACTGGACGCTGCGCTACGTCCGCCAGCTCGATCCGCAGTCGACGATCTCCCTCGAGTCGCTGCCGCTCGACGACAAGGCTTCCTACGACGTCTTCCGCAGGGCCGACACGACCGCGGTGTTCCAGTTCGAATCGCGCGGCATGCGCGACCTGGTCAAGCAGGCCCAGCCCACGCGCTTCGAGGACATCATCGCGCTGGTCGCGCTGTACCGCCCGGGTCCGATGCAGCTGATCCCGGACTACAACGCGCGCAAGAGCGGCCGTGAGCGCGTCGAGTACCTCGACCCGCGGCTGGCACCAATCCTCGAGCCCACCTACGGGGTCATGGTGTACCAGGAGCAGGTGATGCAGATCGCGCAGGCGATCGGCGGCTACACGCTGGGCGACGCCGACCTCCTGCGCCGCGCGATGGGCAAGAAGAAGAAGGAGGAGATGGACCAGCAGCGCAGCATCTTCGTCGCCGGCGCGGAGAAGACCGGTCTGTCGCACGGCAAGGCCGAGCAGCTGTTCGACCTGATGGCCAAGTTCGCCGACTACGGCTTCAACAAGTCGCACTCGGCCGCGTATGCGCTGGTCGCCTACCAGACCGCGTACTTCAAGGCGCATCACCCGGCGGCGTTCATGGCGGCGAACCTGTCGCTGGTGATGGACGACACCGACAAGGTGAAATCCTTCTACGACGACACCCTGGCGCAGAAGCTTGCGATCCTCCCACCCGACATCAACGCGTCGCGCTACCGCTTCGAGCCGGTCGACGAGCGCAGCATCCGCTTCGGCCTGGGCGCCGTGAAGGGCACCGGCGAGGCGGCCATCAACGCGATCGTCGCCGCACGCGAGGCGGGCGGGCCTTTCACCGACCTCTTCGATTTCTGCCGCCGCGTCGACAAGCGGCTGGTCAACCGGCGCGTCGTCGAAGCGCTGGTGCGGGCCGGCGCGTTCGATTCGGTCGACCGCAGTCGCGCGACGCTGTTCGCCTCCGTGGGCATGGCGCTCGATGCCGGCGAACGCGCCGCGGCAACGGCGGCGCAGGTGTCGCTGTTCGGCGAAGAGGCTGCCGCGCATCTCGCGGCGGTGCCGTCGGTGCGCGAGTGGACCGACGCCGAGCGTCTTGTCCACGAGAAGGGCGCGCTGGGCTTCTACCTCAGCGGACATCCTTTCGCGGGCTATGCCGCCGAGCTCGCCCCGATCGTCCGCACCTCGCTCGCCAACCTCCAGCCGAAGAACGACCGCGTGCTCGTCGCCGGCGTCGTGACGGCGCTGCGCGTGCAGGCGAGCCGGCGCGGCAAGATGGCGTTCGTCACTCTCGATGACGGCAAGGGTCGCGCCGAGATCATGGTCTACAACGAGATCCTCGACGGCGTGCGCTCGTTGCTGCGCGAGGATCAGCTGGTCGTCATGGAGGTGCGCGTGATGCAGCGCGTGACCGACGATGGAGAAGTGCAAGGCCTGCGCATCATCGGCGAGAGCGTCTACGACCTCGCCGCGGTGCGCAAGCGCTGGGCGAAAGGGCTGCGCATCGCCTGCAACGGCAATGCATCCGCCGGCCGGCTGGAAGAGATCCTGCAGTCTTTCCGGCCGGGCGAGAAGCCGGTCACGATCCGCTACGCCAACGACCGCATCGCCGGCGACGTCGACCTGCCCGATGCATGGCGCGTCAACCTCGACGACGCGCTGATCGAGCGTCTCTCCGAGTGGCTCGCGCCCCAGAACGTGCAGGTCCTGTACTGAGGAATCTCCGGAGCATCTGCCGTCGGCTTCGCCGGAGTGCGACGCCGACGCCGATGTCCTTCGTCCGCACGCCGTCTCCGATGCAGCCATGCTGAGCGCCGCCACCACACGCTACGCGGCATTCTTCCGCCAGCCCGACGTAACGCGGCTGGTCGTGATGGCGCTGATC
>JAJXTF010000060.1 GCA_021784125.1 Pseudomonadota bacterium
GCGTCTTGATTGCCGGTGCAACCGCGCCGCGGCTGGTGTCGCGCGCGATGATCGCGGCGATGCAGCCGGGGTCGGTCGTCGTCGACGTGGCGATCGACCAGGGCGGCTGCATCGAGACTTCGCATGCGACGACCCACGCCGATCCGACGTTCGTCGTCGATGGCGTCGTCCATTACTGCGTCGCGAACATGCCCGGCGCCGTGCCGCGTACGTCGGCCTATGCGCTGAACAACGCAACGCTGCCGTTCGTCATCGCTCTGGCCGACAAGGGGTGGAAGCGCGCGCTGGCCGATGACCGGCACCTGCTGCAGGGCCTCAATGTCGCCGCGGGGAAGGTGACCTGCAGGCCGGTTGCCGACGCGCTGGGCTACGCCTGGCAGGATCCGGCGACGCTGATCGCGTAGCGGCGGAACGCCGGAAGTGCCCGTTCCGACTTGCGCAAATCGGCTTGCGCAAATCGGCTTGCTCGGTCCTGTGCGAGGCGCGCGGTGGCCGGCACTCACCCGGGCTTCGGCGGCGCAATGCGCGTCGTCGAGCGGGTCCCGGTGCTCCCTCGGTCGTCAATCCACGACTCCCTCGTCGCACCACCCGCTTCGCGACGACTGCGCCGCAGGCGCCCCGGGTGAGTGCCGGCCACCGCGCGCCAATCGATGTGGCAGCGTCGGTCGCACATTGCGATTGCGCAATCCGAACCGCCGCGGATCGGATCGGCACGGATCGAATCGGCACCGATCTGTCAGGGGCAGCGAGGCAGGACGGGCAAAGCGCCCGTGGGAGTGCCTGCCGTCGCGGGTGACGCGGCGAGCGAGCCCGACAGGAACACATCATGCACGATGTCCTCGAGCGACGCCGCGCCGGGACCCGCAGGCAGGCGTTCACGGACTTCGGGCGCGGTGGCCGCCCTGGCTCGTTGCCCCAAGGCACGGGTTCGGGGCGACTCGAATCTGCGCCGGCCGCGACGACGGCGGCGCGGATCGTCGAGGTCGCCGTGCCGGTCGTGGCCGCGGCCGATGCCGCGGGGCTTCAGCCTGACGCGCGCTGCGGCCCGTCCGAATGCGCGACGCGGTGCTCGACCGCGAACACTGCGGCCTCGACCCGCGATGCGAGTCCGAGCTTCGACAGGATGTGCCGGACGTGCAGCTTGACGGTGTCGTGGCTGATCGAAAGTGCCTGCGCGATCGCCTTGTTGCTCTTGCCGCTCGACAGGTGCTGCAGGATCTCGCGCTCGCGCTGCGTCAGCTGCTTCATGTAGCTCTCGCGCGACTTCTTGGGCTCGCCCGGAAGCAGCATGTCGACCAGCTTGATCGCCATCATCGGCGCGACGACGACCTCGCCGCGCGCGGTGCGGCGGATGGCGTCGATCACCTCGTCGGGATCCATGTCCTTCAGCAGGTAGCCGCGCACGCCTGCCTGGAACGCCCGCGCCAGGTCTTCGTGCGAATCGCTCATCGTGAGCACGACGATCGGCGTACCAATGCCTTCCGCGCGCAGGCGCGCGATCAGCGTGAAGCCGTCGGTGGGCGCCATTCGCAGGTCCATCACCGCGACGTCGGGCTGCATCTCGCGCAGCAGGCTCACAGCCTCATCGGGCTTGCCCGTATTGCCCAGAACCCGGATGCCGGCGCGTTGCTCGAGGAGTTCGGCGAGCCCGCGGCGGCACAGGCCATGGTCGTCGATCAGTACAACGCTGATCTGCTTGTTCATCGGTCATTCCCGCCTGAAAGTTGCGCCTCGGGGAAACGCAGGCGCACCCGCGTTCCGCCTCCGGCCGAGTGCTCGAAGGTCACCTCGCCGCCAAGACCGGCAGCGCGCTCGCGCATGATGGCGATGCCGTAGTGTCCTGGGTCGGCGCCTTCCGCCGCTCCGGGGTCGGCGATGCCCACGCCGTCGTCGTCCACGATCAATTCGCAGCTGCCGTTCGCGAGAGACAGCGAAACCCGCACCTGCCTCGCGTTCGCGTGCTTGCAGATGTTGGCCAGCGCCTCCTGCAGGATGTGGAACACCTGCAGTTCACTCGGGACGGGCAGGCGCAGCGCGGGGGCATTGTTGGTCAATTCAAGCGCGATGCCGGTGCGCTCGGAAAAGCTCTGGACAGCCTCGGCGAGCGCGTGCTGCAGTCCCTGCGGATCCATCCGGCTGCGGAAATGGGTGATCAGCTCGCGCAGCCGGCCATGGGCGCCGGTCAGCGATTCGTCGACGTCGCTCCAGTACTTGAACGCGCGGAGTTCGTCGCCTCGCTTGACGGCATCGCGCAGCAGGCTCATGCGCATGCGCATGTAGGTGAGTCCCTGGGCCAGCGAGTCGTGAACTTCATTGGCCATCAGCTGCCGCTCGCTGACGAGGCTCGCTCGCAGGTTTTCGCGGGTGAGCCTCGCGTTTTCGAGTGCAACGCCGATCAACTCGCCCGTGGCGTGCAGCAGCGGCATCGTCTCGGTAGGCAGGGCGCAGGGTTCGTCGAAATGGAGGCTCAGGGTCCCGACCGGGACGTTCCGATGCCGCAGCGGCACCGCGACGACATGCCTGCAAGCCTGGCCCGACAGGTCGAGGGAGAACCGGTCCTCGGCACCGCACAGGCGATCGCGGACGCAGTCGCTGTCGGGATTTTGCGATTCGGAACATTGCCGGCACCAGGATGCGAGCGCACCGCGCCCGGCAGGATCCATGTCCTGCGGGATGCCCACGGCTACGCGGGGCTCCAGTCGCTGCCGATCACCGGCCAGCAGGCGCAGGGTCCCCGCGGTCGCGCCCGCCATCCGCACGACGGCCTCGAGCATCGGCCGAACCGCGTCCTCGAGCCCGAATTCGCCGTAGCCGAACTCGGCGTCCCGATCGGCTGGCGCCCCGCACGAGGCGCTGCCGGCGGCCCGCGACTCGCCTGACGCGGCAGCCTTGCCTTGCGGCCGGCTGCGGGGGACTATCCACTGTTGCGGCATTGTCCGAACGCCTCCTTGGCGGCCTTGCGTGGGCCGTCGCTTGGGTAGCCGCGTGGTGCCGGATCCACGGCTACCCTTCCGGTCGAAGGAAAATTATGCGGCCCGCCCCCGGCAGGGGCAAGGATCGATGCATGGACCCGTTCCCGGGATTGCCGGGCCGCGTCGCGTCCTGCGCGCCAGTGCCCCACGCTAACCCATCCGGGCTATCCCGCCCCCCCGATGAGGCTATAGACAGGGGACGTTTCCTTTGCCGTAATTATAGACTGTGCTGCATTGCGGGAGGCGGGCCGTCCCGGGGTGTTGCTTGCCCCCTGCATGGCTGAAGGCACAGCGCCCATGGCTACGACTCCCATCCACGATCCGACCGCGCCTCCGCTACCGGGCGCGACCACCGAAACCCGCAACACGACGTGCTACATGTGCGCCTGTCGTTGCGGGATTCGCGTGCACCTGCGCAACGGGGAAGTCCGGTTCATCGAAGGCAATCCCGATCATCCGCTGAACCAGGGTGTGCTCTGCGCCAAGGGCTCGTCGGGAATCATGAAGCAGTACTCGCCGGCGCGCCTGACGCGGCCGCTGATGCGCAAGCCCGGCACCGAGCGCGGTGCCGGCGAATTCGTCGAGGTGAGCTGGGAGCAGGCGTTCTCGATGCTGGAAGAGCGCCTTGCGAAGATCCGGGCGACCGACCCGAAGCGCTTCGCCCTGTTCACCGGTCGCGACCAGATGCAGGCGCTGACGGGCCTGTTCGCGCGGCAGTTCGGTACGCCGAACTACGCCGCGCACGGCGGCTTCTGCTCGGTGAACATGGCCGCCGGAATGATCTACACGATCGGGGGCTCGTTCTGGGAATTCGGCGGCCCCGACCTCGATCGCGCGCGCCTTTTCGTGATGATCGGCACCGCCGAGGACCATCATTCGAATCCGCTGAAGATCGCGATCTCCAAATTCAAGCGCGCGGGCGGGCGGTTCATCTCGATCAACCCGGTGCGCAGCGGGTACTCCGCGATCGCCGACGAATGGCTCCCGATCCGGCCGGGTACCGACGGCGCGCTGCTCCTCGCCCTGATTCACGAGTTGATCGCGCTGGGCTTGTACGACCGCGAATTCCTCGTCCGCTACACCAACGCCGGCGAGCTGGTGAACATCGACGAGGCGCACGACGATTTCGGCATGTTCGTGCGCAGCTCGGTGCCGGACGAGGAGGAGTGCTTCGATCCGCAGAACAAGCTGTGGTGGGACCGCAGGACCAACCGTGCCGTCGTCACCCACGCCGAGAACGCGGATCCGTATCTGCTGGGCGAGTTCACGCTCGACGACGGCATGCGCGTCAAGCCGTCGTTCCAGCTGCTGAAGGAGCGCGTCGAGGCCTACACGTCCGAATGGGCGGCGGGTATCACCGGAATACCCGCGGAGACCATCCGCCGGCTCGCCCACGAAATGGGGATCACCGCCCGCGACCAGAAGATCGAGCTGCCGATCGCCTGGACCGACATGTGGGGGAAGGAGCACGACACGGTCACCGGCAACCCGGTCGCGTTCCACGCGATGCGCGGCCTGGCCGCACATTCGAACGGTTTCCACACGATCCGCGCGCTCGCAATCCTGATGACGGTGCTGGGCACGATCGACCGCCCGGGCGGGTTCCGCCACAAGGCGCCGTTCCCGCGCCCCATCCCGCCCTGCGCGAAGACGCCCAACACGCCCCTCGCGATCCAGCCGAACCATCCGCTCGACGGACTGGCCCTCGGCTGGCCGGCAGCGCCCGACGACCTCTTCGTCAACGACGACGGGACGCCGGTGCGCATCGACAAGGCGTTCTCCTGGGAATACCCACTCGCCGTGCACGGCATGATGCACAACGTCATCACCAACGCCTGGCGCGGGGATCCATATCCGATCGACACCCTGCTCATCTTCATGGCCAACATGGCCTGGAACTCGACGATGAGCGTCGGCGACGTCCGGCGGATGCTGAACGACAAGCGCGAGGACGGCGAATACAGAATTCCCTTCCTCGTCGTCTGCGACGCCTTCCAGTCCGAGATGACCGCGTTCGCGGACCTGGTGCTGCCGGACACAACCTACCTCGAGCGGCACGACGTGATGTCGATGCTCGACCGCCCGATCTCCGAGTTCGACGGGCCGGTCGATGCGGTGCGCATCCCGGTCGTGCCGCCGACCGGGCAGTGCAAGCCGTTCCAGGAAGTGCTGATCGAGCTCGCAGGGCGCCTGAAGCTGCCCGCATTCGTGCGCAAGGACGGCAGCCGCAAGTTCCGCGATTACCCGGATTTCATCGTCAACTACGAGACCGAGCCCGGGTCGGGCATCGGGTTCCTCGCCGGCTGGCGCGGCAAGGGCGGCGAGAAGTTCATGCGCGGCGAACCCAATCCGCGGCAATGGGAGATGTACGCGCAGAACAACTGCGTCTATCACTACCGCCTGCCGCCGTCGTACCAGTACATGCGCAACTGGAACCGTGGATACCTCGAATGGTCGCAGCGCGTCCGCATCCAGCGCTACGCCGAGCCGATCCTGATTCACGTCTACTCGGAGGTGCTGCAGAAATTCCGCCGGGCGGCGCAGGGCAAGGGGACGTCGCGGCGCCCCCCCGAACACCTTCGGCAGCGCATCGAGACGTATTTCGACCCATTGCCGTTCTACTACGAGCCGCTCGAGCGGCAGCAGTCGGATCTCGCGAAGTTCCCGCTCGCGGCGGTGACCCAGCGGCCAATGGCGATGTATCACTCCTGGGATTCGCAGAACGCATGGCTGCGCCAGATCCACGCGCACAACCACCTGTACGTGAATCCGCAGGTTGCGCGCGCAGCCGGGATCGAGGACGGCGGCTGGATGTGGGTCGAGTCGCCGTGGGGCAAGGTCCGCTGCATGTGCAGCTATTCGGAAGCCGTCGAGCCCGGAACCGTCTGGACGTGGAACGCGATCGGCAAGGCGCCGGGCGCGTGGCGCCTCGCGCCCGACGCCAACGAGTCGCGGCTCGGTTTCCTGCTCAACCACCTGATCGCAGACGAGTTGCCGGCAGCGGGCGGGCGCATCTCGAATTCGGATCCGGTCACGGGCCAGGCTGCCTGGTACGACGTCCGGGTGCGGATCTGCAAGGCGGACGATTCCGATCCGAAGGAAACCTGGCCACGTTTCGACGCGGTTCCCGCGGCGCCCGGGACGGCGCAGTCGACACCCGCGTGGCTGTCCTGGTTTGCGGGCCGGGGGATGCGCCGGTGACCCAGCTCGCCTTGGTCATCGACCTCAACGTCTGCGTCGGCTGCCAGGCCTGCGTGACCAGCTGCAAGCAATGGAACACGTCCGGGTCCGCAGGACCCCTCGCCGATTTCAACCCCTACGGCGCCGATCCCACCGGAACGTTCTTCAACCGCGTGCAGACCTTCGAGGTCGGCGAGTATCCGAACACGCAAACGGTGCATTTCCCCAAGTCCTGCCTGCACTGCGAGGACCCGCCCTGCGTCCCGGTGTGCCCGACGGGTGCGAGCTACAAGCGCGCCACGGACGGGATCGTGCTCGTCGACTACGACAAGTGCATCGGCTGCAAGTACTGCTCCTGGGCTTGCCCTTACGGGGTGCGCGAGCTCGACGAAGAGCGGAAGGTGATGACCAAGTGCACGCTGTGCGTCGACCGGATCTACGACACGGCGCTGCCCGAGGCGGAACGCAAGCCGGCCTGCGTGCTCGCCTGCCCGACCAGCGCACGGCTGTTCGGCGACATCCACGATCCGGCGTCGGCCGTTTCGGAGGCGATCCGCAAGAATGCGGGCTACCCGCTGATGCCGGAATGGGGTACCAAACCGTCCAACCACTACCTGCCGCGACGCAAGACGGCGGTGCGTATCCACGAGGACGAACTCGTGCGCTCCGACAATCCGCTGAAGATCGACGGGCTGCTGCCCAAGCCGGCGAAGGCCGAGCCTTCGCTGGACGACGTCACCTCGTGGTAGCGGCCGGATGAGACCAGACCTTTCCGTCCTGCTGCTCACGACGCTGATTGGCGCCGGCCAGGGTCTCTACCTCGCGCTGGTCACCGTGCAGGTCTACGCGCTGTTCGGGCTGCTGCCGGCGCAGGACGGCAGGGCGTTCTTCGCACCCGGGAGCGCGATCGCCCTGGTGCTGCTGGTCACGGGACTCGCCGCATCGTTCTTCCACCTCGGCCGCCCGGAGCGGGCCTGGCGCTCCGCGGCGAAGTGGCGGACGTCGTGGCTGTCACGCGAGGTGATCGTGCTGCCAGCGTTCATCGGTCTGGTGTTCGTGTCCGGCGTCGCCCATTTCCTGCACTACGGCCCGGTGCTCGCCGAACTCCCTTCGGGGATTCCGGTCGACGCGACCGTCGTGCTGGGCCTGGTCGGCACCGTGCTCGCCTTCGCGCTGTTCCTCTGCACCGGAATGATCTATGCCAGCCTTCCGTTCCTGCGCGAGTGGGCGAGCCCGTTCACGGTCGTCAATTTCACGCTGATGGGTGGGGCGTCCGGCTTCACGCTGGCGGCGGCATTCTCGGTCTGGACCGCGCCGTCGCTGACCCCGTTCCTCGCGGCGTGGGCGCTGATCCTCACGCTGCTGGCCTTCGCCGGGCGCCTCGCATCGCTGGTCCGCAATGCGAAGCTGCGCCCAAAGTCGACGCTGCAGACGGCGATCGGGATCAAGCATCCGCGGATCGTCCAGACGTCGCAGGGATTCCTCGGCGGCTCGTTCAACACCCGCGAGTTCTTCCACGGCAGATCGCGGGGATTTCTGCGTTCGATCCGCTGGCTGTTCCCGGTGGCGGCCTTCGCGATTCCGGCGGCGCTGCTCGCCGCGTTCGTCGCGGGCGCTGGGGCAGTGCTGCTGCCGGTCGCGGCCGTCGTCCAGTACGCGGGGCTCCTGGCCGAACGTTGGTTCTTCTTCGCGGAGGCGAACCATCCCCAGAACCTCTATTACCAGGCGATCGGATGATGGCGCGGGGTGCAACGGCGCCGTTTGCGCGCGGGACTTGCCCAAAATCAACATTGACGGGTTGCTGAACCACTAGACTGACGAAGCCGGATTCGCCGGCACGTCACCGCGCGCGGGGAGAACCCGCGCCGGGACGAATGCCGCGGCGGGTCCCATCGAGGAGGAAACGAACACCATGTCGCTGGTCAATCCACACGGCGGCGGCGGGCTGCGGCCGCTGCTGCTGCAGGGCGAGGCGCTCGCCGCCGAGCAGCGGCGCGCAGCGTCCCTGCCGAAGCTCGTCGTCAGCTCGCGCGAAAAGGGCGACATCATCATGCTCGGCATCGGCGGCTTCACGCCGCTCGAAGGCTTCATGACGCACGCCGACTGGGAAGGCGTGTGCGACGGCATGAAGACCGCGAGCGGGCTGTTCTGGCCGATCCCGATCACGCTGTCTGCCGACAAGGCATTTGCCGACGGGGTTCGCACCGGCGGCGACATCGCCCTCGTCGATCCCGATGATGGCAGCGTGCTGGCGACGATGAAGGTCACCGAGAAATACGCGATCGACAAGGCGCACGAGTGCGCGACGGTCTTCAAGACCGCCGACATCGAGCACCCGGGAGTCAAGCTGGTCATGGGCCAGGGCGAGGTCAACCTCGCCGGACCGATCAAGGTGCTGTCCACCGGCGATTTCGCGACCAAATACGGTGAGCTGTTCCTGACGCCGGCGGACACGCGCGCGCTGTTCACCTCGCTGGGCTGGTCGAAGATCGCCGCCTTCCAGACCCGCAATCCGATGCACCGCTCGCACGAATACCTGGCCAAAGTCGCGATCGAGGTCTGCGACGGCGTGCTCGTGCATTCGCTGCTGGGGGCGCTCAAGCCCGGCGACATCCCGGCCGAGGTGCGCACCAAGGCGATATCGGTGCTTGCCGACAAGTATTTCGTGAAGAAGACGGTCGTGCAGGCGGGCTATCCGCTGGACATGCGCTATGCGGGTCCCCGCGAGGCCCTGCTGCATGCGGTGTTCCGGCAGAACTACGGCTGCTCGCACCAGATCGTCGGGCGGGATCATGCGGGCGTCGGCAGCTACTACGGCCCGTTCGACGCCCATCACATCTTCGACGAGATCCCGAAAGGCGCGCTGGAGACGCAGCCTCTCAAGATCGACTGGACGTTCTGGTGCTATACCTGCGGGGGTATGGCGTCGGCGCGCACCTGCCCTCACGGTGACGCCGACCGCCTGCTGGTGTCGGGGACCAAGCTGCGCAAATGGCTGTCCGAAGGGAGCGAAGTCCCGCCCGAGTTCAGTCGACCGGAAGTGCTCGAGGTCCTGCGTGGGTATTATTCGGGACTCGACGCCTCGCAGAAAGTGGAAGTCAAGCTGGCCGGTCATTCGGCCCGCTGAATCCTGAAGTAAGAATCCTCGGGCCCGACGACCTCGCGCACAGCGGTCGGTCGATTGTCGCGTCCGAAGGGATCAGGTGCCGCAGAACGTGCGATAGCGCGCTGTCACTTCGGCCGGCGCCGGCAGGGCGTAAGGCGCCAGCTCAGGTGCCTCGTCGTACGGCCGCCCGAGGGCAATGAGCAGGCGTTGAAACGGCGCGAGATCCCCCTGGTCGGACGCGGCGGCCAGGGCCTCTTCCACGCGATGGTTGCGGGCGATGACGATGGGACTGACGCTGCGCATCGCCTTGGCGCGCTCGAGTCCCGCGATTGCCGGGTCATGCGCTGCGCCGACGCTCTCGCTGGCACAGCGGGCTCGCCACCGGGCCAACCACGCATCCGGCACGCGCGGATCGACAAACAGTGCGCGCAGCGGCGCCTCGTCGCCGGCCGCGGCGTCGGCGAGCCGCCGCCACCCGAGGGTGAAATCCACCCGGCCGGCCTGCAGCAGGATCAACCAGTCCTCGGCCAGCGCCACATCGGCGCTGTCGTCGTCCGGTTCGCCTCGACCCAGCCCGAGCTTGCTGCGCTGTCCCTGCAGAAGATGCCTGCGGTACCGCGCCGGGAATGCAGCGATGACCTCCGTGGCCATTGCAACGGCCTGCTCGGCATCGGCAGACAGGAGGGGCAGCAGCGACTGGGCAAGGCATCCGAGGTTCCAGCAGGCGATGTCGGGCTGGTTGCCGAAGGCGTAGCGGGCCCGACGGTCGATGGAGCTGAACACCGCGGTGGGGTCGTAGGCCTCCATAAAGGCGCAGGGCCCGTAATCGATCGTTTCGCCTGACATCGCCATGTTGTCGGTGTTCATCACACCATGGATGAAACCCACGTTCATCCACTGCGCGACCAGAGCAGCATGACGCTCGGCCGCGCTTTGCAGCAGCGCCAGGAATGGCCGCGGCGTGGCCAGGAGCGAGGGATCGTGCCGCGCGATCGTGTACTCGGCCAGTTTGCGCAGGCGCTCGATGTCACCGCGAAAGGCATGGTACTCAAAGGTCCCGACGCGGATGTGGCTCGCCGCCACGCGCGTCAGGACTGCGCCGGGCAGCGCGTGCTCGCGGTAGACCGGCTCGCCCGTCGCTGCGACCGCGAGGGCGCGGGTGGTGGGGATGCCCAGCGCGTGCATGGCCTCGCCGACCAGCACCTCGCGCAGCATGGGCCCGACGGCGGCCTTGCCGTCGCCACCACGGGCGAACGGGGTGCGGCCCGAGCCCTTGAAGGCGATGTCGCGACGGCGTCCCTGCCGGTCGATCACCTCGCCGAGAAGCAGCGCCCTGCCATCACCGAGTCGAGGCGCGAACCCGCCGAACTGGTGACCTGCGTAGGCCTGGGCGAGCGGCTCGGCGCCGTCCGGCAGCGTGTTTCCGGCGAACAGCGCCGCCCGCGCGGGGCCGTCGAGCGACGCGAGGTCGAGGCCCAGCTCGTGCGCCAGCGATTCGTTGAGAAACAGCAGCCGCGGCGCGGGCACGACCGCAGGTCGCTGACGAACGTAGAACCCCTGCAGGTCGCGAGCGAACGAATTGTCGAAGCGAAATGGGGCGACTGCAGCCATCGGGTCGCAGGTTGTGGCCATCGCCAAGTGTCCCACACCGCAGGACCCTGCCACTGCGCGCGCCGGCTCCGCCGCCGCTTCGGACCGCCGGTCCTGAAGAAAAACCGCCCGTGAGGGCGGCTCTCCTGCTGCGCCCCGGGGTCTGCGACGTCAGTCGATGATGTGATAGACCGGCGCCTTCTCCATGTCCCACTTGCCGGTATGGCGGTCATAGTGCGACAGGGTGAAACAGTGCCAGTTCTCGTCATCCAGCTTCATGTGATCGCCGCGATAGTAGTACCCGGGCCACCGCGTTTCCTTGCGGAACAGCGTATGGTGGGTTACGGACTCCGAGGCCAGGAGCCGGTGCTGCAGCTCCCATGTGCGCTGAAGCTGGTGCAGGTCTTCGGCACCGATGTGGCTCATGTCTTCCTTCAGCATCGCCAGCATCTCGAGTCCGCGCTCGAGCATCAGTCCGTTCGTCATGTAGTTGGTGCTGATGCCGCCGACGTATTCGTCCATGATCTTCTCGAGGCGCTGGAGGCCGTGGATCGGCAGGAGGTAGCTTGGCGACACGGTTCCGGCGACGATCTCGTTGCGGCCGATGCGGTAATTCTCCAGCGGCTGGTAAATCGTCTTTTCGAGGTTGCGATACTCCTGCTCGCTGATCTGGGGCTGGTCCCGGCCTTGCTCCATCACGTACCTGACCGCTGCCTTGGCGGCAATGCGGCCTTCCGTGAAGGATCCCGACGAGAACTTGTGGGCGGTACCGCCGATGGTGTCGCCGGCGCCGAACAGCCCGTCGACCGTCATCATGCGGTTGTATCCCCACTGGTACTCCGGCGGTGCATAGTCTTCCGGCCCGCTCGCCCACGCGCCGGAGCACGTGGCATGCGAGCCCATGACGTAGGGCTCGGACGTGGTCAGCTCGGGATTGACATGCTTGGGATCGATGTTCTGCGACGCCCAGACGACCGCCTGCCCGATCGTCATGCCCAGGAAGTTCTCCCAGCCGACGGTCTCCTTGTGCGGATCCTGGAAGGCCTCCGTGGTCACCATCCGAATGGGACCACGTCCGGCGGCAACCTCCTTCAGGAAAGCGTGGTTGCGCAGGCACGTGGGCACCGGGTGACGATCGATGTAGTCGCCCACCAGAGCCTTGGTGTCTTCGTACCACCTCTTCTCGTACTCTTCGCCATAGCCGTTCTGCGTGTACGTCTTCAGGTGGAGGAAGTAGGCGCCCACGGGACCGTAGCCGTCCTTGAAGCGGGTGAGGACGATGCGATTCTCCATCTGCGTCATCTTGGCGCCGACTTCGATCGGCAGGGCGTACGCGGACGCGCTGCTCCAGGGCGCGTACCAGGTCCGTCCCATCCCCTCGCCCACGGACCGCGGCTTGAAGATGTGCGATGCACCGCCAGCGCCGACGATCACGGCCTTCGCGCGGAACACGTAGTAATCGCCGGTGCGGACATTGAATCCGACGGCGCCACCCACCCGGTTGGGCTTGCTCTTGTCCATCAACAGGTGGGTGACCATGATCCGGTTGTAGATCTCGGTCGCGGCCTTGCGTGCCGCCTCGGCGACGATCGGCTTGTAGCTCTCGCCGTGAATCATGATCTGCCACTTGCCTTCGCGCTGGTACCGTCCGGTCGCGGGGTCCTTCATCATCGGCAGGCCCCATTCCTCGAACATGTGCACCGTGCCGTCCACGTGCCGCGCGATGTCGTAGCCGAGGTCCTCCCGCACCAGGCCCATCAGGTCATTGCGCGCGTAGCGGACATGGTCCTCGGGCTGGTTCTCGCCCCACTGCATGCCCATGTAGCAGTTGATCGCGTAGAGGCCCTGCGCAACGGCGCCGCTGCGCTCGATGTTCGCCTTCTCCACGCACACGATCTTCAGGTCGCGCCCCCAGTGCCGGGCCTCGTAGGTGGCCCCGCAGCCGGCCATGCCGCCGCCGATGACGAGGATGTCCGCATCGACGAATACCGTCTTCCTGCCCCCGAAGAGACTCATCACACGACTCCCTGCTTGAGTTGGTCCTTGCGCAGTGCCGGCAGGCCGCCCTCGACCTTGAGCGATTGCGGCTCGTGGGCAAGTTCCTGGCTGGCGAAATCCGCGGAGGCTGGCGCCGCGTAATCGGCCGGCCCCTTGATCGATCCCCATGGCGTCGTCCGGATCGGAGATACGAAGTTCTTCTCGCGGCCGTCGCGGAACTTGAGCTTCCACGAAATCGTCGCCTTGGCCTCTTCCCGAAGCACCCGGACGCTGTGCCCCAGGGGAGCGAAGTCGGCATAGCCGCGGACATCGATCGCGTGCTGCGGACAGGCCTTCACGCAGGAGTAGCACTCCCAGCACATGTTCGGCTCGATGTTGTAGGCGCGCCGATAGGTCTTGTCGATGTGCATGATGTCGGACGGGCAGATGTCGACGCAATGTCCGCAGCCGTCGCACCGGGTCATGTAAACGAATGTCGGCATGGCTTCTGGCCTTCTCTCTAGTAGTGCCGGGGCAGTTGGCGCGCGCTGCCGAACGTCTCGGGCTGGTCGGCAGGCCCGGGCAGGTTGCTCCTGAACCCGTTCGCGCTGGAAACGCGCTTTTCGAAGGCGGCGGCGGGCTTGAAGAACATGTGGGCGAACTTGGACCACGGCACCGAGCCGAACAGCACGGTCGTCGCGAGGATGTACAGACCGAAGAACACGCTCGCCCCGGACCCGCCTGTCGCCTGCAGGAAGGCCCAGATCAGGCCCAGCGTGACGCTGGCGAGCAGCGACAGGATGAAGAGGTCCGCGCGCATGATGCGCAATGGCGCGCCGCCCTCGGCGGCGACATCCACCCGGATGAAGAACCAGAACCAGTAGCCGCCGAGCAGGGCCATCAGGCCGCCGAGCCACCAGAGTTGGGGCAGGAAGGCGGGCGTCGGGACCGCGGGCGTCGGATAGGCGAACACCATGACGGCCGTGGTGACGACGTAGATCACGAAACCGTACATGGTCAGCAGGTGAGCGATCCGCCGGCGCGGGTTGCAGAATTCCCCGGACGTCAGGACGTCGACGACGCCGGTCTGGATGGCGATCGACATCAGCTCGCCGCCACCGAGTTGGCGCGTCACCTTGCCTTTCGATTTTCTCCAGTTCTGGAAAAAGTACTTGGCGCTGCCCTTGTGCACCACGTCGAACAGCGTTCCCGCCACGACGAGCACGAACATGACGACCACATAGGTCTGCATGACGGCAGGCGACAGGGATGCCGAAAGTGCGGCAAATGGATTGCTGGTGAACATCATTCCCCCTTGTTACGGCACTGATTACGGCACTGATTCCAGGCGCGCACGGCGCGGTCAATCGGAAAAGAGATCATGCAACGGCGGAAGATACCCCCTACGGCATCGGCTGCGACATCTTCGTCGCGGCCGAATGAAAACCCGCATCGATCGCG
>JAJXTF010000318.1 GCA_021784125.1 Pseudomonadota bacterium
GCGCGCTGCGCGACGGGCCGGTCGCCTGGAATACGACCCGGCTGCGACCTGTTGGCTGCGCGTTGACGATCGACGACATTCAATGGCCAGTCCCGGGGTCAGACGGCTACCTCGGCCTTTCCGGTCGCCTCGGGGCGAAGATCGCTCGCCGGAGTCCGCCGAAGCGATGTGTCGGAATGGGCCCGGTTTCCTGGCTGCTGGTTGCATTGCTGTCCTTCTCCCTCGCCGCGCGGGCACAGAGCACGGTTCGCAGCGACGAGCGCCTGGCCTCCGATCGGCCGGAGGCATGGGCGATGAACTACGTCGGCGCCACGACCCTGATGACGGCGTTCGGACAGACACCGGCGCTGGCCGCCGGGAAGTGGAGCGTCGCGCTGGACATCGGTCGCATTCCTCGGCTCAGCGAGGCGCAGCAACGCATCGGACTCCATGGAATCAAGCAGGAAGATCTCAACAAGGCGCCGGCATTCGGAAGGCTCCGGCTCATCGTCGGACTGCCCGGCAATCTGGTCGCGGAACTCGGGTACACACCGCCGGTTTCGATCAGCGGCACGCAACCCCTCGATCTCCTGGCCTTCGCGATCGGACGCCGCGTACTCGAACATGATCGCTTCGCGCTCTCGATGCGGGCATTTGGCCAGCACGGCCGCGCACAGGGCGACATAACCTGCCCGGCGAGGCTCGCCGGCTTCGCGAACCCGCGCCAGAACCCGTTCGGATGCCGGGCAGCCTCCGACGACCAGATCATGCTGAACTATTACGGCCTCGACGCGACGTCCTCGTGGGCCACCGCGTCGTGGCACGCGCACGCGAGCGTCGGCGTCGTGCGGACCGAATTTGCCGTGCAGGTGGATGCACTGACGTTCGACGTGCGCGATCGCACGCGCCTCGTGGCGCGCGGTGCATTGCCCTTTGCCGCAGGGGGTGCAAGCCGGGATCTGGATGCGCACTGGAATCTGGGCGGTGAAGTGCTGTACGTCCCGTTGCGTGTCAAGCGCAGACCCGACGCGCCCAGCGAGAACGACCCGCTGACGAGCCTGCGGCTGCAACTGCGCTATCGATTCGACTGAGTAGAGGTTCCGAAGGTGATCCGCAACACTCGCGATGCATGGGGCAGCGTCGCAAAATGCTTCCACTGGACCGTGGCGCTGCTGGTGTTGGCCCAGTTCGCCCTTGGCTTGGCAGCCGTGTCGTGGCGACTGTCGCCGTTGAAGCTCGACCTGTTCGTCTGGCACAAATCGACAGGCGTCCTGATCCTCGTGTTGATGGTGCTGCGGATGACGTGGCGACTGGCAAATCCGGTCCCCGACCTGCCGGATGCCATTGCCCCGTGGGAAAGACGTGCCGCGCATCTCGGCCACTTTCTGCTCTACGCAATGCTGTTCGCGATGCCGATTTCCGGATGGGTCGTCAATTCCGCTGCGAACATCCCATTCCGGATCTTCTGGCAAGTGCCCCTGCCGGGAATCGTGGAACCGGATCATGCGCTCGCGCGGCTGGCCGCCCGGGTGCACCTCGCACTGTTCATCGGACTGTCGGTACTGCTGCTGCTGCACGTCGGAGCCGCGTTGCGGCATCACCTGCTTAGGCGAAACAACGTGCTGACCCGCATGCTGCCCCAGGTCCGGGGACGCGCGTGAGCCCGAAGGGCCGCTTCGAAGGCGAATACCGGAGTGCGCAGCACCAACGTAGCCCAGTGAGCAAGCGCGTGATCATGCTGGCCGTGCTCGTCGGCAGTCTGGCCATCGATGCGCACGCCGCGGGTTGGAGAATGGATCCCGCCGGCAGCGAGCTCCGATTCACCGCGAGCTTCGAACGCTCCCCCGCGCCCGGGCTCTTCCGCAAGTTCGACGTATCGGTGGAGTCCTTCCCCGCGAATCTTGCCCGGAGCCGTATCGACGTCGTCATTGCCGTACCCAGTGCCGACATGAACAGCGACGAGATCAATGGAGCCATTCGAGGGCCGGATTGGTTCGACGCCGGGCGGTTCCCCGTTGCCGAGTTTCACGCAACGGACGTGCGCAGCGCCGGGAAGAATCGATATCTCGCGGTCGGCACGCTCAAGGTCAAGGACATCGTCAGGCCGATCGAGGTGCCGTTCCGATGGGAATCCCACGGCGACGCGGCGACGATGGACGGCGAACTCACGATCGACCGCGCGGCGTTCGCGATCGGCGTCGGCGAATGGCTTTCAACGAAGGTGATCGGCGCCGATGTGCACGTGCATTTCGTGGTGCGCCTGCACAAGGAAGGATGATCGCCGGGACGGGACGGACACGGCGCAGTCACCTTGCCGAGGGCCGGGACGAGCGCCCTGTCCCCGGGCTGCCATCGGTCTGCCCTCAATGTGTGGCGGATGCGGGCCTGCCGCCGCGCCGCTCGAGCAAGAGCCTCTCGACGTAGCCGGTGCATTCCTCGGACCGGATCACGGGCGCCGGATCAAGCATCCAGTCGTCTTCGTGGCCGTAGCGGCGCATGTAGGCCGACAGCAACGGCCGATAATGTGCGACGTCGGCGTCGCAGAACCAGTCGCGCCAGCTCCCGGCGCGGCGCGAGCGAACGACGCGACCGAGTTCCGCCGGCACGTCGGGTCTCATCGCCGATGCATCGAGCGACAGGTACCCTGCGAGCGCGTCGAATTGCCCGCCGACCATCGCCTCGTACCTGTACACCAGGCAATCCGGGAATGCGTCGTGGAACGCAATTGCGTCATCCAGCACCCGCTGGCGGCCTGCGTCCGAGTGCACCTGCGATCCGACGAGGCGCTCGAACAGCGTGTTGATGCGCAGCATCGATCCGACCGCGGGTCCGCTTCCTTGGCACGCAGCAGGGCCATGTACACGTCGAGTCGCGCCGGATCGGTCAGCAGCCGGGTAGCGCCGAAGAGGCGATACAGCGCACGGCTGATCAGGACATCGCGCGGGTCGCGCACCAGCAGGACCACCCGATCGAATTGCCGGAAGAAGCGCTGCTCCACCGGATGCGCGGGGTGAAGCAGCACTTTCGCAGCGACGTTCGGTCCCTGCACGGCGACGTAGCTGCGCGGCTCGAACAGCAGCTGCGTGTCGGCGGGCATGGCGGCACGCACGGCGTACAGGAGCGCGGTCGTTCCGGATTTGCCCAACCCGACGATGACGACGCGCATCGACCAACCCCCAAAGCATCGGCGCAAGAGGTTATCACGGGTCGACACGAC
>JAJXTF010000319.1 GCA_021784125.1 Pseudomonadota bacterium
GCGCGCGGCACGCCTGATCGCCGAACGCAGGATGGGGCCGGCGATCCTCGTCTTCCCCGACTGCTTCACGTCGATGGGGGGCAACCAGTACGTCAATTCGAGCGCGATCGGGCGCTACGCCGACTACCTGACGCGCGAGCTCATTCCCTTCGTCGATCGCGAGTTCCGCACGCTGGCCTCGCGCGACCACCGCGGATGCTTCGGCAAGTCGTCGGGCGGCTACGGCGCGATCGTCCACGGCATGCGCTACGCCGCCCACTGGGGGGCGGTCGCCGACCATTCGGGCGACGCCCTGTTCGATTTCTGCTACCACACCGACTGGCCGCGCACGCTGAACGAACTCGACCGTTTCCGGCGGCGTCCGCGCCGGCCCGGGCGCATCGACGTGCTGCGCGACGAGCAAGGCGCAGGCGACGGGCGCGACGACGGCCGGGTGCGCCGCTTCCTCGAGCACGTGTGGTCGCGCGACAAGCTGTCGGACCCCGAGGCACACGCGTTGATGAATCTCGCGATGGCCGCGACCTACGACGCCGATCCGAAGGCTCCACTGGGCTTCCGCCTGCCCTTCAACCTCGAGACCGGCGAGATCCTCCCCGCGCGCTGGAAGCGCTGGTTGCGCCACGATCCGGTCAACATGGTCGCCGCGCACAAGGACAACCTGCGATCGCTGCGCGGCATCTACGTCGACTGCGGATGGCGGGACCAGTACCATCTGCACTACGGCGCGCGCGTGCTGTCGAAGCGCCTGGCGCAGCACGGCATCCCGCACGTCTACGAGGAATTCGACGACACGCATTCGTCGATCGACTACCGAATGGACGCCAGCCTGCCGTTCCTCTATCGTTCGCTGAAACCGTGACTTCGGAGCCAAGCCATGCGGTGGGGTGATTTCAGGCGCAGCGACAACGTCGAGGACCGGACCGGCGGCGCGCCCGAGGGCTCGGGTGGCGGTGGCGGCCTTCCGTTCGGCGGCATGCGCATCGGCGGCGGCGCGCTCATCCTCATCGTCATCGTCGGCTGGCTGTTCGGCATCAATCCGATCGAGATGCTCGGCCTGCTGGGCGGCGGGCCCGCCACGCAGTCGGCGCCCGGGTACGGTCCGCAGTCCGGCACCGGCACGAACGGCGTGCCGCCCGCCGCGCTTCAGCAAAGCGCGACGAACAAGGACTTTTCCGCGCGCGTGCTGGGCGACACCGAGGACGTGTGGGGCGCGATCTTCCAGGCGATGGGCTCGCGCTACGAGCCGCCGAAGCTCGTGCTTTTCCGCGGCTCCACCCCGTCGGCCTGCGGACGTGCCGAAGCCGCGGTCGGCCCGTTCTACTGTCCGGCCGACCGCGACGTCTACCTCGATACGACGTTCTTCGGCGAGCTGCACACGCGTTTCGGGGCGCCCGGCGATTTCGCCCAGGCCTACGTGATCGCGCACGAGGTCGGCCACCACGTGCAGAACCTGCTCGGCACGATGCAGAAGTTCGATGCCCAGGTGCAGCGCAGCGACCCGCGCAGCGCCAACGCGCTGTCTGTGCGCCTCGAGCTGCAGGCCGACTGCTACGCCGGCGTGTGGGCTTTCTTCGCCGAAAAGCGGGGCCTGATCGACACCAACGACGTCGACGGCGGCCTGCAGGCGGCCGCCGCGGTCGGCGACGATCGCATCCAGAAGATGACGCAGGGTTACGTCGCCCCGGACTCGTTCACGCACGGCTCGGCCGCGCAGCGCGCGCACTGGTTCAGGACCGGCCTGCAGTCCGGCGATCTGCGCGACTGCAACACCTTCGGCGCGCGCTCGCCCTGACGTCGCCCCGCGGCGCCCCCGCGCCGCGCAGCCGGGTCCCACGGCCGCGCCGCTTGCGCCGTGTCGACGGCCCGCCTATGATGATCCGGCAAGGAGGGCATGCCATGAAGACATTGCTGCTGCTTTCCACTCTCGCGGCGGGGATCCTCGGGGCGGGGTGCGCACCGGTCGCGCTGACCCGGAACGACGCCGGCAACCGCGAGGCCTGCGACACCGCCCGGATGGCCCGGGTCGAATACGCAGCGCAGCGCGCCTACACCGACGTCCACTGGGTGAGCTGTCCGCGGGTGAGCGCGCCAGGCTGAGCGTCCGCGGCTGACCGTCCCCCGGGCGAGCCCCGGGGCTCGACGGCACAGGGGCGAGGTCGCGCAGCCAGGCGGCGGCAGCCCGATCACCGGGCGGGTAGAATGCGGCCCATCGCATCGAGGAGCCCATCATGATCCTTTGCCCTGCCCGCCTCCGCACCGCCCTTGTCATCGGCCTCGGAGTCTCCGGCGCCGCCCTCGCCCAGCAGCCCGCACCGCCCGCGGCCGCTGCCGACGCGACGCCCAAGCATTCCTGCACCCACCCGGAAGAGTTTCCCGGCAAGCTGGCGAGCGAGACGCGCCTCAAGACCTGGCAGAAGGACTTCGTCGCCTACATCGACTGCCTGAAGAAGTTCTACGACGACCAGCAGGCGCTCGCCAAGCCGCACGTCGACGCGGCCAATGCCGCCGTCGTCGAATACAACAACGGCGTCAAGGAATACAACGAAACGATGCAGAAGGCGAAGGACAACTGACGCGCTGCAACGCGCGCCGGTCCCGCCGGATGCCTGCGATGCCGTCGCCGGACCGCACGACCGCGGCGACGGTCCGATCGCGATGAGCGCGACGCCCGCGCCGGAGGTCGATGTGCAGGGCGCAGCGGCGCTCGCCGACGCCACGCCGCGGCAGATCGCGGAAGTCGTCCTCGAAGGCTTCGACCGCCATTACGCGCTGTTTCGCGACTGCGCGCGCGCGGCCAGGCGCCACTTCGAATCGGCCAACTGGCTCGCGATCGGCCACGTCGGCCGCGACCGCATCGATTTCTACGACCGGCGGGTGGCGGAATCCGTCGAGCGCATCCAGCGCGATTTCCGCTTCCGGCGTCGCGACAGCGGCGGCGACGACGATTTCTGGGCGCGCGTGAAGCGGCATTTCATCGGCCTGCTGGCCGACCACCGCCAGCCCGAATGTGCAGAGACGTTCTTCAACACCGTCTCGTCGAAGCTGCTGCACCGCACCTATTTCCACAACCGCTGCATGTTCGTGCGGCCGGCGGCGTCGACCGAGTACCTCGACGCCGATGCGCCTTCGTACCGCAGCTACTATCCGCGGCATCGGGGCCTGCGCAATGCGCTGATCGACCT
>JAJXTF010000061.1 GCA_021784125.1 Pseudomonadota bacterium
CGTAAGCGAGGGAAACATCAGCCGCTCCTGCGGAGCCCAGCCCAGTCCGGCGCGTGCGCGCCGGAAAGTCGGTACCTGCGTGATGTCTTGGCCCTTCAGGACGAGCCGCCCGCGCCAAAGCCGCGTCAGACCCATCAGCGTCAGGAGCAGCGTAGTCTTGCCCACGCCGTTGCGCCCGAGCAGCGCCAGGCTCCCACCCTCCCCCAGCGCCAGCGACACGCCTTCCAGGACCATCGAGTCCCCATAGCCGGCGAACAGTCCTTCGGCCGCGAGCAGCTCAGCCATGGGCGGCGTGCAAGTCCTGAAGCTTCCTGCGCAACAGCTTGCCCGTTGCGGTGCGCGGCAGCGATGGCACGACCCGCAACCAGCGCGGCCGCTGGTCGGGCGGCAGGCCGTCCGCTCGTCCCCGACGAGTGGCTCCAGAAAGCCGGCGCCTCTTCGTCCATCGCCGCCGGCTCGATCGGGGCGGCCGAAGTGACTCCACGCACCCACTGCGCGGGGGTCACGACCCGGTCACGAAACTGCGGCGGCGTGTCCTCGGGCGACTCGGCAAGTATGAAACGGAAACCGGCCTCGCCGACGATGAACTGCCAATCCTCCGAACGGATACGTGGGTTCACCGCAACTGCGACGCCGCCCGCCCAGATCGTCCCCAGAAACGCGCTAACCCATGCACAGCCGTCGGGAAGCTTGATCGCAACGCGCTCACCTTGCGCCAACCCCCGCCACCGCCACGCGGACGCGGCACGGGCGACGGCATCGCGAAGCGCAGCATAGGTCAAGCGTTCAACGCCACAGACGAGCGCCGTGCGTTGCGGATCGCGTTCCTCGAGCAGGACTGCGGCGGCATTGGTGGTCATGACATGCTCGCTCTCGCGGCCGAGGGTTCGTACCCGGCGAGCTCGCACACCAGACGTTGCGCCAGCGCGGCGGCGACTTGACGGCGGTAGTTCGACTGCGTTACCGTCGTTCGCATCGGGCTCGCCTGCTTTTGCACCAGCTTGCCGAGCGCCGACAGCGTGGCCTCGTCGATGACGCGCCCCACCAGCGCCTCGGTGCCGGTGAGCAGGATCGGCCGCGAGTTCGTACCGGTCAGCGCCACCTTGAGCTCGGCGAGAACTCCGTTGCGCGCCACCACTGCGCAGGCGACACCCGCAAGCGGGAAATCGATCGCGCCGCGCGCCCGCGCCTTGCGATAGCCCGATACCAGGGCCGGGGAACGTGCCGGTACCAGGACGCGCACGAGCACCTCGTCGGGCTCGAGCGTCAGGTGTGCGACGCCGTCGTCGCGATAGAGGTCGGACAGCGGAATCACGCGCGCACCGCGGCTCGCGCAAAGCTCGACGCTGGCGCCCAGCACGAGCAGGGCGGGGGCCAGGTCGCCGCAGAACGCCGCATGGCAGTGACTGCCCTGCGGCGCGACGTGGCAGACATCGCCGCCGAGCTTGAGGCAGTAATGATTCGTCGCCCGCCACCACTCGCTCTGGTTGTAGAACACGCAGCGCGTGTCCAGACAGAGATTGCCGCCGATCGTCGCGGCGCTGCGATGGCCGGGGCCGGCGACGCTGCGCGCGGCTTCGGCGATCGCCCGATGGTGGTGCACGATGCGCCCATCCATCGCGAGCTGCGACAACGTCACCCCCGCGCCCAGCGCGAGTCCCGCGTCTGCATAGTCGATCCGGGAGATATCGCGTACCGCCCCGAGATCGACCAGCACCGGCGGCCGCTCGATGCCACGGCGCATCTTCGGCAGCAGGTCGGTCCCTCCGGCGAGCAGCCGGGCACCGGGTTCCGCCGCGAGCAGCGCCGCAGCCTCGGCGATGCTTGCCGGGCGCCGCAGATCGAACTGGGGCATGCGTTCCATCGTCAGTGCCTCTCGGGGTCGGGCTGCGCGGACACGCCGATGCTCGCGCGCAGTCGCTCCCTGCGCTTTCTCGCCTGGATCGCCTCGAGCACCCGATCCGGCGAGGCCGGCAGGTCGGTGAGCCGGATGCCGATCGCGTCGCAGATCGCATTGGCGAGCGCCGGCGCAAAGCTGTGCAGCGCGCCCTCGCTCGCCTCCTTCGCTCCGAACGGCCCGAGCGGATCGCGGCTTTCGACGAGCTTCACCTCGATCGGCGGCGACTCGACGATCGTCGGGACCCGGTAGTCGAGCATGTTGGGCCGCAACGGCAGGCCCTCGTGATACTGCGTCTCCTCGGAGAGCGCCTGGCCCATGCCCATCCACACGGCGCCCTGCACCTGCCCCTCGACCGCGAGCGGATTGATCGCGAAGCCGCAGTCGTGCGCGACCCAGACCCGTTCGACGGCCACCGCGCCGGTGTCCTCGTCCACGACGACCTCGACAACCTGCGCGGCGTACGAGAATCCTGCGGTCGAGCCGACCGCGGCGCCGCGGAACTTGCCACCCTGCGTCTCCGGCGGCGTCGACCACGATCCCTTCACCGTCAGCGTGCCCGTGTCGACCAGCGCCGCATCGACCGCGCCTGCAAAGTCGAGCGTGCGGTCGGTGCCCGCCACACGGCAGTGGTCACCGTTCCATTCGATGTCCTCGGGATGCACTTCGAGGCGCTTGGCCGCCGCCGTCACGAGCACGCGCTTCATCTCCTGTGCGGCGCGGATCGCGGCGTTGCCCACCATGAACGACACCCGCGACGAGTACGAGCCATTGTCCTTGGGCGTGAGCGCACTGTCGGCAGCGATGACGCGGATGCGCGCGAGCGGGACCGAGAGCACTTCGGCAACGACCTGCGCCAGCAGCGTCGACGAGCCCTGGCCAATGTCCGCTGCGCCGGTGAGGATGGTGATCCCGCCATCGAAATCGAGCTTGAGGTTGATCACCGCGTGCGGCTCGCCGCTCCAGTGCACCGGCTTGGCCGAGCCTGAGACGTAATGCGAGCAGGCAAGCCCGAGACCGCGGCCGCGCGGCAGCTTGCCGCGCCGCGTCTTCCAGCCGGAGGCCCGCTCGACCCAGTCGAGGCAATCGGGGATCCCGTAGGAATTTACCTGCAGGTCGTTGAGCGTGCGATACGGCGGGACGATCAGATTGGCGCGCCGCGCGGCAAACGGGTCGAGCCCGAGTTCGCCGGCCATGATGTCGAGCAGCGACTCGAACGCGTGCCGCGCATCCACCGCGCCGTGCCCGCGCATCGCCCCGCATGGCGGCGTGTTGGTATAGACGCGATAGCCGCGGTACCTGACGGCCGGCACCTTGTAGAGCGCGTGCAGCAAGGCGCCGGCGTAGAGGATCGTGACGAGGCCGTAGCCGCCGTAGGCTCCGCCGCGCTGGACGATTTCGCAGTCGACCGCAGTGATCGCACCGGATTTCTTCATCCCGAGCTTCAGGCGGATGTCGGTTTCCGGCCTTCCGCGGTGGGTGAGGAAACCGTCTTCGCGCGATAGCTCGGTCTTGACGGTGCCGCCGGCAGCGCGAGCGAGCGCGGCTGTCACCAGCTCGAAGTTGAGCGGCTCGACACGATGGCCGAAGCCGCCACCGACGAACGGCTTCACGACGCGTATCTGCGAGCTGTCCATCCCGAGGCACCGGGCGAGCGTCAAGTGCAGGTAATACGGCACCTGCGTCACCGAGTGCGTAGTGAGCCGGTCGCGCTCCGGCTCATAGGTGGCGACCGCAGCATTGAGCTCGATCTGGCCGTGGGCGACCTCGGCATAATGGAACGTCCGTTCGCGCACCAGGTCCGCCGCGGCGAAACCCGCGTCGACATCGCCGAACGCCTGGTCGACTTCACGCTCGATGTTCCCTGGCTTGTTTTCGTGCAGTTGCACCGCATTGGCGGCACGCGCAGCCGCGGCGCTGAAATAGGCAGGTAACGGCTCGATGTCCAGCACAATCGCAGCGAGCGCGGCCTCGACGCTTGCCTCGTCGATGGCGGCCACCGCGGCGACCGGCTCGCCGCGATGACGAACCTTGCCGCGCGCGAGCGGCCACTCGTTCCGGGCGATCGGAATGACGCCGTAGGGCGCCGCGAAATCCTCGCCGGTGATGACGGCACGCACACCGGGAATCGAGCGTGCGGCCGCGGCGTCGATGCGGCGGATCACGCCGTGGGCGATCGGGCTTCGGAGGATCCGGCCGACCAGTGTCTCGCCCGTTGGCAGGTCGGCGGTATAGCGCGCCCGCCCCGTGACCTTCTCGACGCCGTCGATCAGCGGCGTGCGCTGCCCGGCCGTGCGTCCCTGCGCGATGGCAGGCGCATCACGGGCAGGTCCGCCGGCGGTGGCACGGGAGACGTCGTTCATCGCATCAGCCTCCTGCGGCCGCGTGCACCGACTCGATGATCTTCACGTACCCGGTGCAACGGCAGAGGTTGCCCGAAAGCGCCTCGCGGATGTCGGCGTCCGTCGGGCGAGGATTCCGGCGGAGCAGCGCTTCCGCCGCCATGATCATGCCCGGCGTGCAGAATCCGCATTGCGTGCCGAGCTTCTCGTGGAACGCCTGCTGCAGGCGGCTCATTCGACCTTCGATGGCGAGGCTCTCGATCGTCTCGACGACTCGGCCTTCGCAGGCAGCGGCGAGCGTGATGCAGGCGAGTCGCGGTTGGCCGTCGATCAACACGGTGCACGCGCCGCATTCGCCGCCGTCGCAGCCCTGCTTGGTGCCGGTGAGCCCTGCCGTGCCGCGCAGATAATCGAGCAGCAGCAGGTTGGCGGCGACCGCGTCTTCGCGCATGCGGCCATTCACGGTCAATGCGAGCAGGCGCTTGGTCATCTCGTCACGCGGCCTTGGGTCGCAGGTCGCGTACCCGCACTGCCTTGCCCTGCGAGCGCGGTATCTCGCCCGGCGCCTTGACGACGACGTCGGCGGTGATTCCGATGAGCGACTTGATGTGATGCGCCACATTTCGCGCAATCCCGGCGAAAGCGTCCGGGGCAACGCCACTACGCGCCTCGACCTCGATGGTCACGTAATCGAGGCTGCCGCGCCGTTCGACGACCAGCTGGTAATGCGGCGCGATTTGGGGCGCGTCGAGGAGCACCGCCTCGACCTGCGACGGGTAGACGTTGACCCCGCGGATGATCAGCATGTCGTCGTTGCGGCCGGCCACGCGCAGGATGCGCAGATGGGTGCGCCCGCAGTCGCACGGGGCGGTCGTGATCCTCGTGACGTCGCGCGTGCGGTAGCGCAGCAGCGGCAGCGCTTCCTTGGTAAGCGTCGTGATCACGAGCTCGCCGGCGTGGCCTTCGGGCACCGGAGCGCCCGTTTCCGGGTCGACCGCCTCGAACAGGAAATGGTCCTCCCACGCGTGCAGGCCCGCCTGGTGCTCACATTCGCAGGCGACCCCCGGCCCCATGATCTCCGAGAGGCCATAGATGTCGATCGCCTTCAGGCCCAGCCGCGCCTCGATCTCGCGGCGCATGGCTTCGCTCCAGGGCTCGGCTCCGAACAGGCCGACTTCGAGGGGACCCTGCCGCAGGTCCACACCCTGGCGCTCGGCTACCTCGGCAATGGCCAGCGCGTACGACGGTGTCGAGCAAAGCACGCGCGCCCCGAAATCCGCGATCAGCGCGATCTGGCGCTCGGTGGACCCGCCCGACATCGGCACGACGGCGGCCCCCAGACGCTCCGCGCCGTAATGCGCGCCCAGGCCGCCGGTGAACAGTCCGTATCCGTACGCGTTGTGGACCAGATCGCCGGGCCGCGCCCCGGCGCACGCGAACGAGCGCGCCATCAGGTCGGCCCAGGTGCGCAGGTCATTCGCCGTGTACCCGACGACGGTGGGCTTGCCGGTCGTCCCGGACGACGCGTGCAGCCGCGCAAGCCCGGTGCGCGGGCGGGCGAACATTCCGAACGGATAATGATCGCGCAAGTCCGTCTTCACGGTGAACGGCAGGTGCCCGATGTCGCCAAGGTCGCGGATGTCCTCCGGCGCGATAAGCGCGGCCTTCAGACGCGCGCGGTGGAACGGCACGTTCTGGTACGCATCACGCAGCGTCGCGCGCAGCCGCTCGAGCTGCAGGGCCGCCAGCCGCTCGCGCGGCATCGTCTCGTGCGCGCGATCGTAGTAATAGCGGCTCGACGCGCGAGTCCCGATCCCGGTTTCCGCCAGCGTGCCCATGTCGTCTCTCCTTCCGTCCGCTATCGGTGATGGTCGCGGCTAGCGCGAGCCGCGCACCGGCAGGCGCGCGAGCATGAAGCCCTGATTGAAACCTGCGCGCGTAACGAGCGCGTACTTCACGTAGGCGCCCCCCAGGGCCGCAGCGAGGCCGGCGATCGCCATCAGGGCCGCGGCAGCGGCGCCCGAGGCCGCGCCCGACGCAACGAGCGCGATCAGCACCAGCGGAGCGAGCGTTCCGGCGAGCTGGAGCAGCCGCCCGGCGGCGTCGAGCGCGACGCGTGCAGGCGGCGCGACGGTCCCGGCGAGTCGCCGCCTGTACGCGAACCACAGCAGCACGCGCAGGAGCAGCATCGCGCCGAGTAGCGCGTCGAGGGGTGGCGTCCCGCCACCGCCAAGCGGCGCGGCGACGAAGAACACGCCCCCGCCTTCGGCAACTGCGGTGACGACGATCAGTGGAACGACGAGCGGCTCGCGCCATGCGGGAATGCCCTTCGCCGCCTGCAGCATGCGCCCCTGGCAATAGACGAAGGCCAGCGCGAGCCCCGCCGCGACCCAGGCGAATCCGGGCACTGCGGCTGCGGCAGCAAGGCCCGCCGGGAACAACAGTGTCGCGCTGAGCGCTTCGCGCGTCATCCACGAGCTGCGCGGGTTGATGAATACATGCAGCGCGCGCAGCGGTCGGCCGATCTCGGTCCAGACGCAGAAGAGGCCGAGTCCGACCAGCGCAAGGCCCGCCAGCACGAGCCCCTTTAGCGCCAACCCGCCTGCGCCGAAGAGCACGGCGAATACGATGAGCCCCGCGCCGACGCCGCCGAAGACGAAGTTGCAAGCGGCGCGAGCGTCCCAGCTCGTCTGCTGCCACGGATTCGGACCGTAGGCGGGGTTCATCCGGCCGCCTTGTCCCAAACGTAGTAGAAGCCGGGGCCCGTACCGAGCTCCTCGTGCATCCGGAAGTGCTGATTCTCCGCGAGGAGCCGGAAGACGTTGCTGTGCGGATCGTCGCGATCGCCGAAGGTGAGCGCGTTGGCGAGGCAGGAATTGACGCACGCCGGGGTGGCCTCGGGATCGACGCCGGGCTGCAGGCCCTTCTCGATGCCTGCGTCGACACGATCGACGCAGAACGTGCACTTGGTCGCGACGGCGAGGCGCGCATCGTCGTGCCGCTTCGCTTCGCTCGCGATCGGTTCCCCATAGGCGAACAGCGCCTTCTGCGTCTTGTAGCGCGCCTGGTAGGGACAGGCGACCGCGCAATAGGCGCAGCCGATGCACAGGTCATAGTCGATGGTGACGATGCCATCGCTGCGCTTCTTCGTCGCCGTCGTCGGACAGACGTCCATGCACGGCGGATCGTCGCAGTGCTGGCACCCCACCGGAACGAAGGCGCGGTGCACATCCGGGTATTCGCCGAACTCCATGTCGAGCACACGCCGCCATTGCACGCCTGGCGGCGTGGCGTTGGCATGGCGGCATGCGGCCGTGCAGGTCTGGCAGCCCACGCAGCGGCGCAAGTCGGCGACCATCGCCCAGCGCGTCACGCGGCTTGCTCCCCGGTCTTTGCGATCCTCACCCGAACGATATCGGCGCCGGACCCGGTCGCGTCGGTGAGGTCCAGCGACATCGTCGCCAGCGTGTTCAGGCTCGGCACGCCGAAGTCCCTGGCGAACGGCGTGGCCCAGTGATCGAACTGGCCGATCAGGAGCAGCGTGTCGGGCCGGATGCCTTGGCGCAAAACCGCGCGACCGCGCACGCTGCGCGCGGGGGTGGCGATCTCGACCCGGTCTCCGTCACTGATGCCGAGCTCGCCTGCCGCCTTCGCGTTCATGATCACGCCGCGATGACCGGCGACATTGTCCGCGACTTCCTTGATCAGCTGCATGCCGACGTTGCCGCCCCACGCGTACTGCATGCTGCGCGCAGTGAGCAGCCAGAATGGATAGTTCTGCGGCGCGCCGCCGGCCGTCGTGACCGCCGCCTCCCAGGGCGCGGCGAAATCCTTCCAGGCGGGCAGCGCCTGGTATTCCTCCAGCTGCCTGTCCCACCAGCGCATCTCGTGCTCGTGCAGCCGGCGGCCGAGTTCCGCCCCGACGCGCTTGAGCCGCTCCTGGTAAGGGAGCTCGAAGCGCAAGCCGCGCGCTGCCAATGTCGGAAACAGGTACCAGTCGGTCCGCGGGAATGGCTTGGTGGCGAGGCCGTGCTCTTTCCACCAGTCGAGGCCGTGGACCTCCGCGCCTTCGGTGAGCTCGGCGCTCGCGGCGCGGCAGACGGCATCCCAGATTTCCTCGCGGGTGTGCGCGCCTGCCGGGTCGAGCGAGAAATCGCCATGCGCACCCTTGAGCGGCACGCCGGCTGCCCCCTTGTTGATGGACGCGTTGTACTTGGCGAGGAGACCCGTTCTTCTTGCGAGCTCGGTTGCGATATCCGTGAAATCACGCGCGTCGCCACGGGTCACCACGGCCGGCTGGCGCAGCGCGAAGCCCTGATGGTTCCAGAACTGCTCGACGTATTTGGACCCTCCGATGCGAATGAGCTGCAGGCTTTCGAGATCGGTCGCATCGGGCAGCAGCACGTCCGCAAAATGATTGGTCTCGTCGCGGGTATAGGCGAATGCCACGACGAACGGGAAGCGCGCCATCTTCTGTCCGAGCGCCGCCGTATCCCAGAACGAGATGGCCGGGTTGGTGCGGTACACGAACCACACGTCGGGTGCCGTGACGCGCGGCAACCCCGGCGGCGTATCGTCCAGAAACATCCACGAGAACTGCGTGGGCCCGAGCGCCTGGCTCCACGGACCGTCGCCGGCGAGCGGCACCATCGCTTTGTACGCATTGCGAATGTTCGGCCTTGGCGACCAACGAGCCTTGTCCGTCGGGTTCATCGGATACGCCATGAAGCCGTCGGGACCCGGCTGCACGCTTTTCAGGCGCTCGGACAGCGGCCGGTTGAGCCGCACGGTGGTGCCGAGCGTTCCACCAGGTACTTCGAGGCCGCCGACCAACGCCGCCAGCATGGTGCGCGCCCAGCAGCACTCGTAACCCCCCCAGCCGTTGTTGACGGTCTTGCCCAGGCTGATCGCCACCGGGCGATAAGGCAGGCGCGTGCCGTCGATCTCGATCGTCGCACCTACTTGCGCGTGCTCGATGAACTCGACGGCGATCCGGCGAATCATCGCGGCCGGCACGTCGCAGATCGTCTCGGCCCATTGCGGCGAATACGCCGCCGTGTGCGCCAGCAGCTTCGCGAAGGCGGTTTCGCCGACCCGACGACCTTCGCCGCACACGTCCTGGTCCGGGCCGATTTCGATCGACTCGACCTCGAATCGGCCTTCCAGCTCCTCGGCGATTCCCGGCGTGTCGAAGGGTACGGCGACGCCCGCCGCCGCATCCCAGACCAGCGGCTTTCTCGTCCCGCGATCGCGCAGGAAATAACCGCTCGCTCCGACCAGATACGGCGAAGCGGTGTGCCGGCGGAGGAAGGCGAGGTCCAGTCGCTCGCGCGGGATATCATGCAGCAGCACGTGCAGCAGCGCGAAGAGAAACGCCGCATCCGTCTTGGGCCTGATTGGGACCCACTGCGCCGAGCACGCGCCGGTGACCGACAGATGCGGCTCGACCTGCACCCGCTTCATGCCGCGCACCCGCGCCTCGGCGTGGCGCCAGATTCCAACGACGCCCCCGGACGCTTCGACGTTTGCGCCGAACGAGATCAGGTAGTCGCAGAGCGGCGTGTCAGGCGATACGGTAAACGCCCGGTGCCACAGTTCCCCGTACAGGTGTTCCGAGTGGTAGCACTTGACGCCCTGCCCTGAACCGAAGCCCATGTCGACCGGGCCCCACGCCGAAAGAAACGCGGGGAACGTGCCCATGTAGGATTGTGGCGTCCCGCCGCCGCCGAAGCTTGCCGCAACCCGCGGATAGCCCGATTCATCGGTCAGGCCGTCGGCGCGCGCCCGGTGCAGGTGCTCGGCGATCAGATCAAAAGCCTCATCCCAGGTGATCGGGACGAAGCGCGGATCCTCGTCGCGTCCCTTGGCGGGATTGCTGCGCTTCATCGGCGTCAGCACGCGATTCGGGTTGTACGTCTTCTGCACCAATCCGAACGCCTTCACGCACACCTTCCCACCGCCGGGATGCACGCCGGCTGCGCAGAAATTCGGCTCGACCTCGGTCGCGACCCCGTCGACGACCTTGACGGTGAGCAGATCCGGCCCCGCGACGCACTGGTAGCAGTACGTCGGGACACGCCGCGTATCGGTCGATGCCATCCTCACGCGAGGCCCGCCCTGGCGGCCTTGGCGGCAAGCCGCGCCTCGGTCTTCGTGACGTCGACGACGAAGCGCTGGTGGCGGCCGCGACAGATCGCCTCGAGGTCGTCGCTGCCCTCGACATCGAACGTCACGGCACGACCGTCGACGGCCGCGATCGTTACCTTGAGCTCGACCGACATGCCCAGGAGGGTCGCCGCCAGATGATCGATCTCGATCCGCGTGCCCACCGAATCCTCACCGGGGTCGAGGTGATTCAGCAGCAGGTCGCGGCACGCGATCTCGATGTCGCGCACCAGCATGGGCGTCGCGTAGACGCGCGCGTTCTCACCCAGGAAGTCGATCGTGCGGTCGCCGCCGACGGTCAATCGGGTCGTCGCGCTTGCGCCTGCGCCAAGTGATGCCTTCATCGAGTCCTCCGGGAACGCATGGACAGGGGTCTGTCGCTTCACAATCCGAGGTAGGCCTGCCGCACACGCGGATGGCTGGCGAGCTCGTCGCCGCGGCCCGCGAGCGTGATGCGGCCGACCTCGAGCACGTAGGCGCGATCGGCGATCGACAGCGCCGCATTCGCGTTCTGATCGACCAGCAGGATCGTCGCCGCATCGTCCTTGAGCGCGCGGATGGTCGCGAAGATCTCGGCGACCAGCCGGGGTGCGAGACCCATGCTCGGCTCGTCGAGCAGCAGGAGCTTCGGCTTGCCCATCAGCGCCCGCCCGATCGCGAGCATCTGCTGCTGTCCGCCCGAGAGCGTTCCCGCAGGCTCACGGCGCTTGTTCGTCAGGCCAGGAAACAGCGCATATACGCGGTCAAGGTCCGCGTTGGTTTCACGTTGCGGACGCATGAACGCGCCAAGGCGCAGGTTGTCGTCGACCGTCATGGGACCGAAAACCTGCCGGCCTTCGGGGACCTGCACGATGCCCATGCGGACGCGTTGGCGCGGCGACGCGCTGGTGATGTCCGAGTTCTCGAAGCGGACGATCCCGTCCGCGGCCGGTTGCACGCCCGAGAGCACCCGCAGCAGCGTCGTCTTGCCGGCGCCGTTAGCGCCCACCAGGGCGACCAGCTCGCCCCGACCCACGCTGAGGTCGACGCAGGCCAGTGCCGGAATCCTGCCATACCGCGACGACAGCCGCGTGACGTCAAGCATGGCCGGCCACCCGCGTATCGACGGCGCCGAGGTACGCCTCGATCACGCGCGGATCGTCCCTTACCTGCGCTGCCGTGCCTTCGCTCAGGCGGCGACCGTAGTCGAGCACCAGGATGTGATCGGAAACCCCCATCACCAGGCGCATGTTGTGCTCGACCAGCACCACGGTCGTGCCCGACTCCGCCAGTCGCCTGATCAGCCCGGCGATCTCCGCTGCTTCGGTCGGATTGAGGCCCGCCGCCGGCTCGTCCAGCAGCAGCATCCGCGGCTCGCCGGCGAGCGCCCGCGCAATTTCGAGACGCTTGAGCGCGCCGTATGGCATCGCATCGGCGCAGGCATCGGCATAGGCTTCGAGTCCGAGGAAGCGCAGCAGCCCCAGCGCGCACTCCCGGGATTCACGCTCGGCGCGTGCCAAGCCTGGCGTGTGCAGGAGCGCCGGCAGCAAGCCACAGCGTTCGCGCAGGTGCCGCCCGGTCATCACGTTATCGAGCGCGCTCATGTTGAAGAAGACCTGCAGGTTCTGGAACGTGCGCCCGATGCCCGCGGCGGCAAACGCGTGCACCGGTGCGCCGGTGAGCTCGCGCCCATCGAGGCGGATGCTTCCCGCGTTGGGGAGATAGACGCCGGTCAGCAGGTTCAGCAAGGTCGTCTTGCCCGCGCCGTTGGGACCGATGATCGAGTGCACGGTTGCGGCGCGTATTTCGAACGAAAGGTCCTCGATTGCGTGCACGCCGCCGAACGTCTTGGTGAGGCCGCTGACCGCGAGCGTACTCACCGCGTTCCCCTCTGCAGCAGCCCGCTCAACGTCGGCACGACACCGCGCGGAAGGAAGACCATCGTCGCCATCAGCAATGCACCGAAGACCGCCAGCTCGTATTCCTTCAGCACCGTCAGCGCCTGCGGCAGCACGGTGAGCACCGTGGCGCCGACTACCGCGCCGAACGTCGATGCCATGCCGCCGAACACCACCATCGTCACCAGCTCGACCGAGCGCACGAACGACGCGCTCGACGGTGTGATGAAGCCGGCGTAGTACGCGGTGAGACCTCCGGCTGCCGCAGCGAACACGGCGGACACCACGAACACGTTCACCTTGTGGCGCGGGCAATCGATGCCGGCGATCGCGGCCGCGACTTCGGAGGTGTGCAGCGCGCGCAATGCGCGCCCCGTCGGCGATTCGACCAGATTCTGCGCGAGCCACACGGCAGCGAGCAGGCACGCCCCTACGATCGCGTACCAGGCATGGTCGCTGCGCGCGACGTAGCCTGCGAGCGCGAACGGCGGAACCTGCATGCCGTCGGGGCCGCCGGTCAGGCGATCGTCGTTGGCGAGGACGATCGAAACGATGACGCCGAAGCCGAGCGTCGCCATCGCGAGGTAGTGGCCCTTCAGCCGGAGAATCGGCCGCCCCACGCAGTACGCGACGAGCGCGACCCCCGCCACCGCGGTGACCAGCGCCAGCGACGGCGGCCAGCCGTAGCGCGCCGCAAGCAGCGCCGAGCCATAGGCGCCCAGTGCGAAGAATCCGGCATGCCCCAGGCTGATCTGCCCGGCGTAACCGATCAGGAGGTTGAGCCCGACGCAAATGATCGAGTTCAGGCCGGCCTGGATTGCAACGTCGTAGAAATAGCCGTTGGCGAAGCCGAGCGGGAGTACCGCCACCACAAGCCCCAGCGCCGCAATGCCCCCGCTGCGCGGCGTCGCCCACCACCACGCGCGGCGCGCGTCGGCGCGGCTAGACGCGCGCACTGGTGCGGGCGCCGAGGATTCCACCTGGCATCACCAGCAGGACGGCGAGCATGACGACGAATGCGATGACGTCCTTGTACGCCGATGACAGGTAGCCCGCGGCGAGGCTCTCCAGCAGGCCCAGGGCCAGGCCGCCGACGACTGCGCCGGGGAAGCTACCGAGGCCGCCCAGGATCGCGGCGGCGAAGCCTTTCAATCCCAGCATGACGCCGGAATCGTAGGAGACGAACGTGATCGGCGCGATCAGCACCCCGGCGATCGCGCCCAGCACGGCGGCAAGGCCGAAGCTCGCAAGCAGGACGATTCGCACGTCGATGCCGACCAGTTCCGCAGCGAGCCGGTTGTACGACGTCGCCAGCATCGCCTTGCCGAGCCGCGTCCGCCCGAAGAACCACGACAGCATCGCGACTACCGCGATCGTGACCGCCAGCACCCACAGGCTCTGCGGCAAAATGGTCGCGCCGAACAGCTCGACCGGCCGGTGGCCCGATAGCGACGGCAGCGCGTGGATGCGCTTGTCCCAGACGATCTGCGCGAGACCGCGGAGCAACATCGACGCGCCGATGGTGATGATGATCAACGTCACCACGTCGGCGCGTCGCGCCCGCCCGACGGCGAATTTCGCGAGCATGAGTCCCACGATTCCGGCTGCGCCCACCGCGCAGGCGATCGCCACCGGCAACGCCATGCCACGCGCGAACAGCGTCGCCGCGCTCATGCCGCCGATCATCACGAACTCGCCCTGGGCAAAGTTAATGATGCCACTCGCGTTGAAAATGATGGAGAAGCCCAGCGCGACCAGCGCGTAGATCGCCCCGGTCGTCAGGCCCCCGGCCACGAATTGCAGCGACTCTGCGCTCATCGGCGGTCCCATCCGGCGC
>JAJXTF010000320.1 GCA_021784125.1 Pseudomonadota bacterium
CGTGTCAACGGGGTCGACCTGCAGGCGGCCGATCCGCGTGATCTGCGGCGCCAGCTCGCCGTCGTGCCGCAGGAGCCGGTGATCTTCGCCGCGTCGGTGCTGGAAAACGTCCGCTACGGCCGCCCTTCGGCCAGCGACGCCGAGGTGCGCGCGGCCTGCGAGGCGGCCTATGCGAGCGAATTCGTCGAGCGGCTGCCCAACGGCTACCACGGCCTGCTGGGCGAGCGAGGCGTGCGGCTCTCCGGCGGGCAGCGTCAGCGCCTCGCGATCGCCCGCGCGATCCTCGCCGACCGGCCGATCCTGCTGCTCGACGAGGCAACGAGCGCCCTCGATGCCGAGAGCGAGCAGATCGTGCAGCGCGCGCTCGAGCGGCTGATGGCCGGCCGCACGGTGCTGATGATCGCGCATCGCCTGGCCACGGTGCGTCACGCCGACCGCATCGCGGTGATGGAGAACGGGCGGATCGTCGCGCAGGGCACGCACGACGCGCTGGTGCGCGACAACGCGCTCTACGCGAGGCTCGCGGCGCTGCAGTTCACCTCGCCGGCGCAGCAGGCTGCGGCGGAGAGCGTCGCCGGCTTACAATGACCGGTTCGCCGGCCGGATGTCCGACAGCATGCCCGTCACCTTCCCGAACAGTCCCTACCAGCTCCACCAGCCTTTCGAGCCCGCCGGCGACCAGCCGGAGGCGATCGACAGGCTGACCGAAGGCCTGACCGACGGCCTCTCGTTCCAGACGCTGCTGGGGGTCACCGGCTCGGGCAAGACGTTCACGATGGCGAACGTCATCGCGCGCAGCGGCCGCCCGGCGCTGGTGCTCGCTCCCAACAAGACGCTCGCTGCGCAGCTTTACTCGGAATTCCGCGAGTTCTTCCCCAACAACGCGGTCGAGTATTTCGTTTCCTACTACGATTACTACCAGCCCGAGGCCTACGTCCCGTCGCGCGATCTCTACATCGAGAAGGACAGCTCGATCAACGAGCACATCGAGCAGATGCGCCTCTCCGCGACCAAGGCGATCCTCGAGCGGCCCGACTGCGTGATCGTCGGCACGGTGTCGGCGATCTACGGCATCGGCGACCCGTCCGAATACCACAGCATGATCCTGCACGTGCGGCAGGGGGAGCGCCTCGCCCAGCGCGACGCGATCAAGCGCCTGGCCGAGATGCAGTATCAACGCGCCGAGCTCGATTTCAAGCGCGGCACCTTCCGCGTCCGCGGCGACGTGCTCGACATCTTCCCCGCGGAGAACGCCGAGAGCGCGATCCGCATCTCGCTGTTCGACGACGAGGTCGAATCGCTGCAGCTGTTCGACCCGCTGACCGGGCACCTGCGGCACAAGCTGGCGCGCTACACCGTGTTCCCGTCGTCGCATTACGTGACGGGGCGCCAGAAAGTGCTCAACGCGATCGAGGCGATCAAAGTCGAGCTCGCGCAGCAGAAGGAGTTCTTCGTCTCGCAGATGAAGCTGGTCGAGGCGCAGCGCATCGAGCAGCGAACGCGCTTCGACCTCGAGATGATGACGGAGATCGGCTTCTGCAAGGGCATCGAGAACTACTCGCGGCACCTGTCGGGGCGCAAGCCGGGCGAGCCGCCGCCGACCTTGATCGACTACCTGCCGCCGACGGCGCTGATGTTCATCGACGAAAGCCACGTGACGATCCCGCAGGTCGGCGGCATGTACAAGGGCGACCGCGCGCGCAAGGAGAACCTGGTCAACTACGGCTTCCGACTGCCGTCGGCGCTGGACAACCGGCCGTTGCGCTTCGACGAGTTCGAGCACCTGCTGCCGCAGACGGTGTTCGTGTCGGCCACGCCCGCCGACTACGAACGGAAGCACGCCGGCCAGGTGGTCGAGCAGGTCGTGCGCCCGACCGGTCTCGTCGATCCGAAGCTCGAGGTGCGGCCCGCGGTGACGCAGGTCGACGACCTGCTGTCGGAGATCGGCCTGCGGGTGGGCCGCGGCGAGCGCGTGCTGGTGACGACGCTGACCAAGCGGATGGCGGAAGACCTGACCGACTACCTGGGCGAGCACGGCGTGCGGGTACGCTACCTGCACAGCGACATCGACACCGTCGAGCGCGTCGAGATCATCCGCGACCTGCGGCTGGGCGAGTTCGACGTGCTGGTCGGGATCAACCTGCTGCGCGAAGGCCTCGACATTCCCGAGGTGTCGCTGGTGGCAATCCTCGATGCGGACAAGGAAGGTTTCCTGCGTTCGGAGCGCTCGCTGATCCAGACGATCGGCCGCGCCGCGCGGCACCTCAACGGCACGGCGATCCTCTATGCCGACCGCATGACCGATTCGATGAAGGGCGCGATCGGCGAGACCGACCGGCGGCGCGCCAAGCAGGTCGCGTGGAACGAGAAGATGGGAATCACCCCGAAGGGCATCGAGAAGCGCATCCGCGACATGATCGACGGCGTCTACGACATCGACGAGGAACGCAAGGTCCTGAAGGCGGCGCAGGAGAAGGCGCATTACGCCGGGATGGCGGAAAAGGACCTGGAGAAGGAGCTGCGCCAGGTCGAGAAGCAGATGCAGGACGCGGCGCGCAACCTCGAGTTCGAGCGCGCTGCCGCGCTGCGCGACCGCCTCTACCAGCTGCGCGAGACGCTGATCGGCGCGGCGCTGCCCACCGAGACCTGATCAGCGCTTCATCGCCTTCAGTGCCGCGTCGCGCTGCGCGACGTCGATGTCCAGGTATTTCCACGAGAACCCGAACGGTGAAGGCCAGTAACCCTTGACCCACGGGTATTCGAGGACGTTGCCGACGCCGAAGGTGTGCAGGATCATCGGCATGTACGCCTGCGAAAGCTCGGACATCCTGCGGGCGAGCGCGATGCGCCCGGGACCCGCCGGCGTGCGCAGGAACTGCTCGTAGGCAGCGTCGTATTCCGCGTTGTGGAACTGCGAGGGGTTGGTGTCACGCGACGACTTGCTCCACAGCGTCTGCAGGATCTGGTAGCCCGACGGCGCGAGCGAGCGGTAGCCGAGGTTGAACATCGGAAGCTTGCCGGCGCGGCTCAGGTTGAGGAGCTCGGCGAAGGTCTGCTGCTGCACCTGCATGCGGATGCCGATCGCGTCCATGTTCTTCTTCCACAGCGTGTCGGCCTCGCGGTACCACGACTCGGGCAGCGTGCCGCGTACGACG
>JAJXTF010000321.1 GCA_021784125.1 Pseudomonadota bacterium
CGCTGCGCAGAACCATTACCTCGCGATCGCCGCCGAGGTCTACGCCCGCCACGGCCGCATTGCCGATGCGGCGGGCTGCGCCGACACCGCGCGCGCGATCTACGCCGACTACCCCGGCGGCTTCAACGAGGTGCACAGCCGCTGGGCCGACGCGGTCGTCGCCGATGCGCAGGGCCCGGCCGAGGCGGCGATCACGAAGCTCGACGCGGCCGCCGACGCAGCGCGACGCTGCAAGTTCCTTCCCATCGAGTGCAAGGCCTGGGACCGGCTCGCCCAGCGCCAGGCCGAGCGCGGGAATTTCGAGAGCGCCTACGCCTGCACACGCGAGCTCCTGCGCGCACAGACGCAGCGCCTGTCGCATCGGGCGAGTGCCAAGTACTACCTGCTGCGCGTCGAGCACGAGCTCTCGCACGCGCGCGCCGAGCGCGACCGCGCGCTCGCGCAGCGCGTCGAGGCCGAGCGGGTCAATCGCGAGCTCGAGCGCCTCAATTCCGACCTGCAGCACAAGATGATCCAGGTCGAAGCGCTGCAGGCGCAGCTGGAGGTCGAGGCGGTGCACGATCCGCTGACCCAGCTCTTCAATCGCCGCTATCTCGACTCGGTCACGCCGGGGTTGATCGGCGCCGCGCTGCGGCGCGGCAGCCCGCTCGCGCTGGCACTGGTCGATCTCGACCATTTCAAGGAGGTCAACGACCGTCATGGCCACCCGGCGGGAGACCTCGTCCTGACCGAGATCGGCCGGGTGCTGCCGATGTCGTTGCGCCCGGCCGACGTCGTGTGCCGCTACGGCGGCGAGGAATTCTGCATCGTCCTGCCCGACGCCAACGGCGAGGGCGCGGCGAAGGCCCTGGCGAGCCTCGCGGCGCGGCTGCGCGACCTGCGCGTGCCATGGAACGGCCAGTTGCTGGGCGGGTTCACGTTCTCGGCGGGAATCGCGGTGCTCGGCGGGGACGGCACGACGATGCCCCAGTTGCTCCAGGCCGCGGACCGGGCGCTCTACAAGGCCAAGGACGCGGGCCGCGATTGCATCCTGATCGCAGCTGCGAACCCCGACGGCAGCCCGGTGGCTGCATGCTAGACTTTTGATTTGACGAGTGCCCGCGGCGTCGGCGAGCCGCGGCACATCCGATGGCCGTGACGGCACCCAGGCACTTCCTCCAATTCCGCGATTTCTCCCGCGACGAGCTCGGGCATCTGTTCGATCGCACGCGCTGGATCAAGGAGCGGTTCAAGCGCTACGAGATCTACCAGCCGCTGCGCGACCGGACGCTGGCGATGGTGTTCGAGAAGGCTTCGACACGCACCCGCGTCTCCTTCGAGGCCGGCATGAACCAGCTGGGCGGCATCGCGATCAACCTGAACCGGCACGACACGCAGCTCTCGCGCGGAGAACCGATCGAGGACGTCGCGCGCGTGATCAGCCGCATGGTCGACGTCGTGATGATCCGCACGTTCGGCCAGGACATCATCGAGCGCTTCGCCGCGCATTCGCGCGTCCCGGTGATCAACGGACTCACCAACGAGCACCACCCCTGCCAGATCCTCGCCGACGTCTACACGTTCATCGAGCACCGCGGCGCGATCGGGGGACGCACCGTCGCCTGGATCGGCGACGCGAACAACATGCTGACGAGCTGGCTGCAGGCCGCGGCGGTGCTGGACTTCCGCATCCACGTGAGCTCCCCCGCCGGTTACGAGATCGACCGCAATGCCCTGCCCGCGGACGTCGCGAGCCGCTGCGAGAGCTACGCCGACCCGATGGACGCGTGCCGCGGCGCCGATCTCGTGACCACCGACGTCTGGACGAGCATGGGCTTCGAGGCCGAGAACGAGGCGCGGCTGCGCGCGTTCGCCGACTGGCAGGTCGACGCCGAGATGATGGGCGTCGCGAATCCGGAGGCGCTGTTCATGCACTGCCTGCCCGCACACCGGGGCGAGGAAGTCGCGGCCGACGTCATCGACGGACCGCAGAGCGTCGTCTGGGACGAGGCCGAGAATCGGCTGCACGCCCAGAAGGCGCTGCTCGAGTACCTGGTCTGCGGCAAGGTCGGTGACTGATCCCTCGCCCGCGCGGAGCGCCCTGCGCTCTTGCTTTCTCCCACCCATCATGACCCGGAGTGTCCCCATGCTTGCACGATCGCTGATGGCGCTGGCATTCGCCGCGCTGGCGACGACGTCCGCCGCCGCGCAGAACTGGCCGGATCGGCCGATCAGGTTCGTGATGTCGGCACCTGCCGGCAGCTCGATCGACGTGCTGGGCCGCGCGATCGCCGACAAGCTCGCGGCGAAGCTCGGACAGCCTGTCGTCGTAGAGGACAAGCCCGCCGCCGGCGGCACCGTCGCCACGGCCGAGGTCGCGCATGCGGCAGCCGACGGCTACACGATGCTGCTGGCGTTCAACGGGCCGCTGTCGTTCGCCCCGCTGCTGCAGAAGCTCCCGTACGACGTCGGCCGCGACCTGGCGCCCGTCATCACCACGACGAGCCAGCCCAACGTCCTGGTGGTCAATTCCGAGTTGCCGGTGCACACGCTGGCCGAGCTGGTCGCATACGCGAAGGCCCATCCGGGCAAGCTCAACTACGCGTCGGTCGGCAACGGCAGCTCGTCGCACCTGTGCATGGAGCTGTTCAAGCAACTCGCCGGCATCGACGTCGTGCACATCCCCTTCAACGGATCGCCACCGGCCGTCACCGCGACGATCAAGGGCGAGACGCAGATGATGTTCGCCGTCATGCAGCCGCTGCAGCCGCAGATTGACGCCGGCAAGCTGCGTGCGATCGCCGTCACCACGGCGAAGCCGTTCCCGCTGTTCCCGAACATTCCGTCGATCGCGCAGTCGGGCTACCCGGGCTTCGAGGTCCTCGCCTGGAACGGCGTCATGGTTCCCGCCGCGACGCCGAAGCCGATCGTCGCGCGCCTCAATGCCGAGATCGACGCGATCCTCAAGGACCCCGACATCGTGACCCGGATGCACCGGCTGGGTTTCGATCTCATCGGCGGCACGCCGGCGCAGTTCGGCGCGCTGGTCAAGGGCGAGAGCGAGAAATGGGCGCCGGTGATCAGGAAGATCGGCCTCAAGATCGACTGACGGCCCTTCGAACAACCACAACCACACCCACTCCACACGTCCATCAG
>JAJXTF010000062.1 GCA_021784125.1 Pseudomonadota bacterium
ATCAAGATCGTCCAGCGCGTTCCGGTGCGCATCGCCCTCGATCCCGAGGACCTGGCCGCGCACCCGCTGCAGATCGGATTGTCGATGCAGGTCGACGTCGACACCCACGACCGCAGCGGCGCGCGCCTGCCGCAGGTTGCGCAGACGGGCGCGCCCTACGCCACCGACGTCTTCCATGTGCAGGAGGCGGTGGCCGACGCGCGGGTGAAGGAGATCATCGCGGCCAACGAAGCGGCGCAGCGGTCGGTGCACAGGCGGGTCACCCATGTCGCGCGTGCGCGACCGGCGAATGTCGCGCGCGTGCGTCCGGCGAAGCGCATCGCCGCGGTGCACGGCAAGCCGCTGTAGCCCGGGTCCCCGACGATCGCGGCCATGAGCACGCCCTCGGCGCCCGCTGCGCCCGCACCCCTCGCCGGCACCGCGCTCGTGCTGGGCACGATCGCGCTGTCGCTGGCGACGTTCATGAACGTGCTCGACACGTCGATCGCCAACGTGTCGATCCCCGCGATCGCGGGGGACCTCGCCGTCTCTCCGGACCAGGGGACGTGGGTGATCACGTCGTTCAGCGTCGCCAACGCGATCTCGCTGCCGCTGACCGGTTGGCTCACCCAGCGCTTCGGCCAGGTGCGCCTGTTCACCGCGTCGGTGCTGCTGTTCATCGTCGCGTCGTTCCTCTGCGCGCTCGCGCCGACGCTGTCGCTGCTGATCGTCTTTCGCGTGCTGCAGGGTGCCGTCGCGGGACCGATGATCCCGCTGTCGCAGTCGCTGCTGCTGTCCTCGTATCCGAAGGAGCGTGCCGGAAGTGCGCTCGCAATGTGGGCGATCACGACCCTCGTCGCGCCGGTGGCCGGGCCGCTGCTCGGCGGCTGGATCACCGACAACATCTCCTGGCCGTGGATCTTCTACATCAACGTTCCGGTCGGCCTCGTCGCGGTCGCGGCGACGTGGTTCATCTACCGCGACCGCGAAACGCCGACGGTCAAGCTGCCGGTCGACGTAGTGGGGCTCTCACTGCTCGTCCTTTGGGTCGGCGCGCTGCAGGTGATGCTCGACAAGGGCAAGGACCTCGACTGGTTCGGCTCGAGCTTCATCGTCGCGCTGGCGATCGTCTCGGCACTGGGCTTCGCGCTGTTCGTCGTCTGGGAGCTGACCGACCGCCATCCGGTCGTCGATCTGCGGCTGTTCCGGCGGCGCAATTTCTGGACGAGCACGCTGGCGATGTCGCTGGGCTACGGCGTCTTCTTCGGCAACCTCGTGCTGCTGCCGCTTTGGCTGCAGCAGTACATGGGGTACCCGGCGACGATGGCGGGCGTCGTCCTCGCGCCGGTGGGCTTCCTCGCGATCCTGCTGATGCCTTTCGTCGGCAGGACGGTGCACCGGGTCGACCCGCGGCTGTTCTCGACCGGCGCGTTCGCGATCTTCGCGCTGGTCTTCTACCTGCGCTCCCGCTTCAACACCACGGCCGACCTCGAGACGCTGCTGATCCCGACGATCATCCAGGGCGCCGGCATGGCGCTGTTCTTCGTGCCGCTGGTCACGCTCAGCATCTCGGGACTGCCCCCCACGCGCATCCCGTCGGCGTCGGGGCTGTTCAATTTCGCCCGCATCACGGCCGGCTCGTTCGGGACGTCGATCACGACGACCTGGTGGGACCGGCGCGCCAGCCTGCACCACGCGCAGCTCGCCGAGCGCATCTCGCCCTACGATCCGACGGCGGTGCAGGCGCTTTCCAGCCTGCATGCGGGCGGCGTCGGGCCCGCACAGGGCAGCGCCCTGATCAACCGCATGATCGACCAGCAGGCGTTCACGATGTCGGCGGACGACATCTTCCTGCTGTCGTCGGGGGTGTTCCTGCTGCTGATCGGCATCGTCTGGCTGGCCCGGCCGGTCCGGCAGGCCGCGAGCCCGGTCATCGCCGCGGCGGACTGACCCGCAGCGCGTTCCCGCCGGGAGGGTGAGTGCTGGCTCGCCGCGCCCGGCCGTTCCAAACCCCCGGTCCGGTCGGGCATGGGCAGGATTGGCCCGCGCGGGACCCTCCGACGGACGCCCGCCCTGAGCGGACGAGCCGTCGCGCCACACCCACGTTCGCGATGAGCAATGTGTGCGCTCACTCTCCATGACATTGTGCATGAACAACGAATTTGCATGATCGCCCTGCCCGCTGGACCCGGTTCCGCGCGACCTTTCGTCGGGGCAGCGCAGCGGGTGGACGGGAGCGGTATGCAATTTGCTGATTTCGGTGTCCCTTCACCGGCGTCGGAAACGGCTCCGCACCGGGATCGGGCGTGCGCGATGGCGTGCGCAAAGGAGGAGCGATCATGATCCGCTACAGTTTCACCATCCACACGCGCACGGGCCAGCGCATCGACAACGTGTCGATCATCGCGGGCTCGCAGAAGGACGCCGAGCGCCGGCTGCGCCAGATGTACCTGCGTTGCGAGATCCTGGAATGCCGCGAGGCGGCGATCCCCAGGAACCTCGCCGCCATGGGCATGGCCAGCGTCATCGACCTGTTCGCCGCCAGCCCGCCGACGATCATCCAGCACTAGCTACGCGACCGCCGCCGGCGCCACCGCGCGGGCCGGCCGGCATCCTGCGTCGCTCCCGCCAGCTCGATGGCGCCCGGAGGGGCGCGTCCACCCCTGGCGTATCATCGAGAACCCCTCTGGTTTCCCCCGTTTGATGGCCGCAGCCCCCAACGTCGCAATCCTCGCCGCCGGCCAGGGCAAGCGCATGCGCTCCGCGCTGCCCAAGGTCCTTCACCCACTCGCGGGCCGCCCGCTCGCCGCCCATGTCCTGGCCGCCGTGCGCGAACTGCGCCCGCGCGCGATCGCCATGGTCACCGGGCATGGCGCCGACGACGTCGAAGCGGCGCTGGCCGCGCCCGACCTGCGCTTCGTGCGCCAGGACCCGCCGCGCGGGACCGGCGACGCAACCCGGATCGCCCTGGGCGCCCTGCCTGCCGACGGCGTGACGCTGATCGGCCTGGGCGACGTGCCGCTGGTGCCGGCCGACGCCCTGGCGCGCCTGGTCGAGATGGCCGAAGGCGGGCGCCTGGCGCTGCTCACCGCGCGGGTGCGCGAGCCTTTCGGTCTGGGACGGGTCCTGCGCGCCGCCGACGGCAGCGTGCAGGCCATCGTCGAGGAACGCGACGCCACCGAGGCGCAGCGCAGCATCGACGAGATCAACACCGGTTTCATCGCCGCCCCCACCGCGATGCTCGCCCGATGGGTCGCGCGGCTCACCCCCCATAACGCGCAGGGCGAGTACTACCTGACCGACGTCGTCGCCATGGCCGTCGCCGAAGGCCTGCCCGTCGGCGCGCACACCGTCGACGACGAGGCCTCGGTGGCCGGCGTCAACGACCGCGCCCAGCTCGCGGCCCTCGAGCGCATCGTCCAGCGCCGCCGCGCGCAGGCGCTGATGCTCGCGGGGACGTCGCTCGCCGATCCCGACCGCATCGACATCCGCGGCAGCTTGGCCTGCGGGCGCGACGTCACCATAGACATCGGATGCGTGTTCGAAGGCGACGTGCGCATCGACGACGGCGCGAGCATCGGTCCGTACTGCGTGCTGCGCGACATCGACGTCGGACCCGGAACGCGCATCGAGGCGTTCTCGCATCTCGACTCCGCATCGATCGGCCGCAACTGCCGCATCGGGCCGTATGCGCGCCTGCGTCCCGGCACGAAGCTTGCTGAAGATGTCCACATCGGCAACTTCGTCGAAGTGAAGGCAAGCACCCTCGGGGCGGCATCGAAAGCGAACCATCTCGCGTACATCGGCGATGCGACCGTCGGCAGCCGGGTCAACTACGGGGCCGGGTCGATCACCGCCAACTACGACGGAGCGAACAAGCACCGGTCGATCATCGGCGACGACGTGCACGTGGGCTCGAACTGCGTGCTGATCGCCCCGATCAGCGTCGGCGACGGCGCGACGATCGGCGGGGGCAGCACCATCGTCCACGAGGCGCCCGCGGGCCAGTTGACCCTCACGCGTGCGAAACAGCTGTCGATCGCGAGGTGGCGGCGCCCGCGCAAGCCCGCGAAACCGGGCGCCCCGGACTCGGGCGCCAAGACCGAATGAACAGGACATCCATGCAACGCTGGTCGATGACGATGGTTGCGCTGCTCGCCGCGCTGTTCGCCGGCAGTGCCTGGGCCCGGCCCGATTGCGGCCGCGTGCCCGACCGCTATCGCGCAACCTGCGAGCAGGGCATGAAGGTGAAAGCCGCCTGCGCCGGCCTGCAGGGCGACGCGAGGCGGGGCTGCGTGCAGCGCCACATCGACTACGCCGGGGCGAAGGAGAACTGCATGGCGCTCGCCGGCGAAGCGCGGCTGCAGTGCATGCAGCACGACCGGATCATGGACCTTGCCGCGCCCTGCAAGGGCAGGGCCGGCCCCGATCTCGAGGCCTGCATCAAGGCGCAGGTCGCGATCGGCGCGAGATAGCGGCATAACGCAGGGGACGCAACCATCATGTGCGGCATCGTCGGTGCAACCTCGGATCGCAACGTCGTTCCGATCCTGATCGAGGGCGTGCGCCGCCTCGAATACCGTGGCTACGATTCAACCGGGCTCGCCGTCGTCGATGGCGGCGACACCCCCGTTCTCGAGCGCCTGGTGTCGACGGCGCGCGTCGCCGACCTGGCCGCGCAGGCCGAGTCGATGCACCTCGAGGCGTTCACCGGGATCTCGCACACACGCTGGGCGACGCACGGCGCGCCCACCCCGGACAACGCGCATCCGCACCTGTCCGGCGGCGAGGTCGCTGTCGTCCACAACGGCATCATCGAGAACTACGAGGAGTTGCGGGACAGCCTCAAGGCGCGCGGCTACGTCTTCCGCACCCAGACCGACACCGAGGTCATCGCCCACCTGATCCATGCGTGCTGGCATGGCGAAGGCGGCGGCGACCTGCTCGTCGCCGTCCAGCGCGCCATCGCCGAATTCAAGGGCGCCTACGCGATCGCCGTCATCTCGACGCGCGAGCGCGGACGCGTCGTCGGCGCGCGGCAGGGCAGCCCGCTGCTCGTCGGCATCGGCGACCACGACCATTTCCTCGCCTCCGACGCCTCCGCGCTGATGTCGGTCACGCGCCGCGTCGCCTATCTCGAGGAAGGCGACGTCGCCGACGTGCGCCGGGATGCCTACGCGATCTACGACGCGGCGGGCAAGCCCGTCGAGCGCAGCATCATCGACGTCGAGGGCAACAGCGACGCCGTCGAGCTCGGACCCTACCGGCACTTCATGCAGAAGGAGATCTTCGAGCAGCCGCGCGCGGTCGCCGACACCCTCGAGGACATCGCGACGATCACGCCTTCGCTGTTCGGCCCGAAGGCCGCGACCATCCTGCCCGAGGTCGATTCGGTGCTGATCCTGGCCTGCGGCACCAGCTACTACTCGAGCCTCGTCGCCAAGCAATGGATCGAGACGCTGGCGAAGATTCCCTGCACCGTCGAGATCGCAAGCGAATACCGTTACCGCGACAGCGTGCCGCACGAGAAGGCACTGGTCGTCGTCGTGTCGCAATCGGGCGAGACCGCCGACACGATGGCGGCCCTCAAGCACGCGAAGGCGCTGGGGCACAGGCACACGCTCGCGATCTGCAACGTCGCGACCAGCTCGATGGTGCGCCAGACCGAGATGGTGTTCCTCACGCGCGCCGGCGCCGAAGTGGGCGTGGCGTCGACCAAGGCGTTCACCACCCAGCTCGCCGCGCAATTCCTGCTGGCACTCACTCTTGCGAAGCTGCGCGGGCGGCTGTCAGCCGAGGACGAGGACAAGGCGATCGACGCGCTGCGCCACATTCCCGCCGCGATCCGCGGCGCGCTGGCGCTGGAACCCCACCTGATCGGCTGGGCGCAGCAGTTCGCGAAGAAGCAGCACGCGCTGTTCCTCGGCCGCGGCCTGCACTACCCGATCGCGCTCGAAGGCGCGCTGAAGCTGAAGGAAATCTCCTACATCCACGCCGAGGCGTATCCCGCCGGCGAGCTGAAGCACGGCCCGCTGGCGCTGGTCGACGCCGACATGCCGGTGGTCGCCATCGCGCCCAACGACGCGCTGCTCGAGAAGCTGAAGTCCAACCTGCAGGAAGTGCGCGCGCGCGGCGGCGAGCTCTACGTCGTCGCCGATCTCGATTCGCACCTCACCGCCGGCGACGGCATCCACCTGATCCGCGTCGCCGAGCACCGCGGCCTGCTGTCACCGATCGTGCACGTCGTGCCGCTGCAACTGCTCGCGTATCACACCGCGGTGCTGCGGGGGACGGATGTGGACAAGCCGAGGAACCTGGCGAAGTCGGTCACGGTGGAGTAGCGGCGGGAGTGGGTTGATCACATCTTGCGCGGAAAGAAATAAGTACTGGCCTGAATATCTGAGTTCTGACCTAAATAAGTAAGTCGTTCAGCAGGACGGTTTCCAGTCAGGTGCGGTCTTGTTGGTTCGGAATGCTGAAAGAAATGCAAAATTGCAGCACGAATCCAAACCTACTATAGCCTAACTGAAATTAGGCGTTCACTCGCTTGGGTTGGTCCCTACTTGCGCCAGTAGGCGCTGCGGCCAGCCTGCAATAAATCTATATTGACTCCGTTGATTAAATTCTGCCAGGCGAAGTGGCGTGCTGCTTCGCCCATTGAGACGAGACGCACTGGCGCGTGAGCACCGATAGACGCTTGCACCCTTATGCGGACGGCACGCTGTCGTCCGATTCTTCAGTCGCAATCGAGGGGATGGCCGTCTCGAAGAGCTTTTCCTCTAAACTAATCTTCTTATCGTGTATCGCGCCCAAGAATTCCTCGTACGAAGTCTTAGCCCGTTCTGCAATCTCGTCCTTGACCGCCTTTGTCAAATCTTCGTCGGCGATGCGGTGTTCCTCGCAGTAGGCGCGACGGCGGCGCTCGTAAAGGCTCTGGGCGACTTGCGTTCTGCAGTTCGCTCTGTCCGCTTCGATAAATGGGCGGATCGTCGGATTATTGCTTTCCCAAAGCTCAATTAGCAGGTATCGGTATTTCGGCCATTCGGCAGGTTGAAGCTCGCCGGATAGCACGATTCCCCTGAAAACTGGCCCGCCGCCCACGAGCTTGACCTCGGGCTCAACCTCTAAGCTTCCTTCAAAGGCCCGCATGAGTCGTACGAGGTCCTTGATGTTTTCAGGGGCGAACAGCTTTTTGAGCGAGCCAAGATATTCGTCAAGAAGCTCCGTCGTTGATTGCTCAATTCCACCTAATGCTTCTTGGACAGCTTCGGCGTACGTGCAGACCAGCGCGGATTGAAAAGCGACGGTCGAAAACACATTTTCGAAGAGCCGGTCAATTGCTTCGCGAATAGGCCATACGACTTGACCATCCTTCGTAACGTTTTTGAGCGCAGGCGCTGTCAATGTGCTGAGAAAGTGTTGAGCCCTCTTGGCTCGCATTGGCTCGACCATCTGCCGACGTTTTGCCAACAGTCCATCTGCGCGACTCAGCGTCTGCGTGATTTCCGGTGAAGTCCAGCCCGGCTCCTTATCGTTGATGCGACGAAATAGGCCGTCACGAAAGTCAGGCCCATTTGCTGACGTTACATTGGAGCAACTTTGACTGGTGCACCGGCGATCTCAGCCTCGCGCGATGTGACCGCGCTGCGCCGGCGCAACGGCCATTCTTTGACCAATGCATAGATTGCCGGAATGACAGCCAGCGTCAGGATCGTGGACGAAATCATCCCGCCGACCATCGGTGCGGCGATTCGACTCATGACCTCAGAGCCGGTACCCGTGCCCCACATGATCGGGAGCAGGCCCGCCATGATGGCGACGACGGTCATGAGTTTCGGCCGCACCCGCTCGACGGCGCCTTCCATGACGGCGCTGTACAGGTCGGACGCGGTCGCGCGCTTTCCCTCCGCCTCTCGTTCCCGCTGAATCTTCTGCCAAGCGTGATCGAGGTAAATGAGCATTACGACGCCAGTCTCGGCGGCGACGCCGGCAAGTGCGATGAACCCCACCGCGACCGCGACCGACATGTTGTATCCGAGAAGCCACATCAACCAGATACCTCCCACGAGTGCGAACGGCACCGAGAGCATGACGATCAGCGTTTCGGTGAGGCGGCGGAAGTTTAGGTACAGCAATAGGAAGATCAGGAGCAAGGTGACGGGAACCACAACCTTCAGCTTCTCGGCAGCGCGCTCCATGTACTCGAACTGGCCGCTCCAGGCAATGTAATAGCCTGGCGGGAACTTCACGTTGTCGGTCACGGCCTTGCGCGCATCGGCGACATATGACCCGATGTCGCGGTCACGGATGTCGACGTAGATATAGGCGGAGAGCAGCGCGTTCTCGGTGCGAATGCCTGGAGAGCCCTTGGCCACTTCGATCTTGGCCAGCTGCCCTAGCGGAATCATTGCTCCATCCATCGTCGGCACGAGAACCGAGCTGGCGATCTGCTGCGGATCGGAGCGCAACTCCCGCGGGTAACGCACGGTGACGCCGAAACGCTCGCGGCCCTCGACCGTGGTAGTCACCATCTCGCCACCCAGCGCCGTGGCGATGACATCCTGCAGGTCGCCGATGGCCAGCCCATAGCGGGCGAGCGCTGCGCGGTCCGGCTCGATGTTGAGGTAGAACCCGCCGGTGATGCGCTCGGCGAAGGCGCTGGTAGTTCCGCGCACCTGCTTGACGACAGCCTCGATTTCTTTGGCCAGCCGTTCCATCTCGTCTAGATCCTTGCCAAAGATCTTGATGCCAATCGGGGTGCGAATGCCGGTCGAGAGCATGTCGGTGCGTGCCTTGATCGGCATGGTCCAGGCGTTCGAGATGCCCGGGATCTGCACTGCCTTGTCCAATTCGGCGATGAGCTTGTCGGTCGTCAGACCCTTGCGCCACTCTGATTCGGGCTTGAGGTTGATGACGGTTTCAAACATTTCAAGAGGCGCCGGGTCGGTCGCAGTCTGGGCGCGTCCCGCTTTGCCGTAAACGGACGCGACTTCCGGAAAACTCCGGATGATCTTGTCCTGCGTTTGCAGCAACTCCGCGGCTTTGGTGACCGACATGCCGGGGAGGGACGCCGGCATATAGAGCAAGGTGCCCTCGTTCAATGTCGGCATGAACTCAGTGCCCAGCTTCGAGGCCGGATACGCGCTTATGGCCAGCGCGAGGACGGCTAGAACGATAGTCGTCTTTTTCCAGCGCATCACCCATGCAATTACCGGTCGATAAATCCAGATCAGAAAACGGTTTACCGGATTCTTCGCCTCCGGAATGATCCTGCCGCGAACGAACAGGATCATCAGCACCGGTACCAGCGTCACCGACAGCAGCGCCGCCCCGGCCATCGAGAAGGTCTTGGTGTAGGCGAGTGGCGAAAACAGGCGACCTTCTTGCGCTTCCAACGTAAACACGGGAAGGAATGACACCGTGATGATAAGCAAGGAGAAGAAGAGCGCCGGCCCGACCTCCCTGCACGCTGCGATCACTGCTTCAAGTCTGGATCCTCCTTCGGGCAGACGTTCGATGTGTTTATGGGCGTTCTCGATCATCACGATGGCGGCGTCCACCATGGCGCCGATGGCAATCGCGATGCCGCCGAGACTCATGATGTTCGAGTTCATCCCGAGGAAGCGCATGGCGATGAATGCGATCAGTACGCCGACGGGCAGCATGACGATGGCGACCAGGGCGCTGCGCACGTGCAGGAGGAACACAATGCACACCGCCGCGACGATGACGCTTTCCTCGGCGAGTGTACGTTTCAATGTGTCGATTGCTCGGTGGATGAGGTCCGACCGGTCGTAGACCGTTACCACCTCAACGCCCTCCGGTAATCCGGAAGCGATTTCGTTGATCTTGGTCTTGAGGTTGTGAATGACTTCGAGCGCATTCTGGCCATAGCGCGACATGACGATGGCCGAAACAACCTCCCCCTCGCCATTGAGTTCGCTCAGGCCGCGACGCTCATCCGGCCCCATCTCAACTTGGGCGATGTCCCGAATCAGAACCGGTGTCCCCTTGTCGCTCTTCACCACCAGCGACTCGATGTCGGCTTTGCCCCGCAGATAGCCTTTGCCGCGCACCATGTACTCGGTTTCAGCCATCTCGACGACCCGACCGCCGACATCGCGGTTGGACTCGCGAATGACCTGCGTCACTTTGGCGAGCGGAATGCCGTAGGCACGAAGCTTCATCGGATCAACGACGACCTGGTACTGCTGCACGAAGCCGCCGATGCTGGCGACCTCGGCGACGCCCTGGGCCTTCGCCAACTGGTAGCGGAGATACCAGTCCTGAATCGTGCGCAGTTCCGCCAGGTTCTTGGTGGCGCCGACGAGTGCGTACTGAAACACCCAGCCGACACCGGTCGCGTCAGGCCCCAACTGTGGCGATACGCCCTTGGGGAGGCGGCCGGATGCGAAGTTCAGGTACTCCAGAACGCGGGAGCGTGCCCAGTAGATGTCGGTGCCGTCTTCGAAGATGACGTAGACGAACGATGCGCCGAAGAATGAAAACCCGCGCACCACCTTCGACTTCGGCACCGACAGCATCGCGCTGGTGAGCGGATAGGTGACCTGATCCTCGACTACCTGCGGCGCCTGGCCTGGGTACTCGGTATAGATGATGACCTGTACGTCAGAGAGGTCGGGCAGGGCATCGAGCGGCGTCTTGACGACCGCGTAGATACCGCCGATGGTGGCGAACACTGTCGCCAGGATGACGAGGAATCTGTTCCGCGCCGACCACTCGATGATCATGCCCAGCATGTCGGCCTCTCAATGCCCCTGGTGGGCGGCCGGTTTGGTGTCGGCGCGGACAGCTTCCCTGCGTGGGGTGATTGTCGTGATCACCCATTCACCCGGCGACCGCTCGACGAATTCGAAGGCAATTCCGGACCCTGGCTGCAGGCCGGCGAGGAGCGCACTGTTGGCGGCCTTGAAGTCCATCGTCATCGCCGGCCATTGGAGCGTTTCCACCGGTCCATGCGCAATGGACAGACTTCCAGCTTTAACGTCGATGGCCTTGACCGTTCCCTCCGCTCGATGGCCGACGACGGGCGACTTCGTGCCGGGTACCGCTGCGATCACACCGCGTGCGGTCGATGCAGTATTTGGATTCGGCGTGGCCGCCGTTGTCGATTGTGGGGCGGCCGCCCCCGCGCCAGGCGTTGCGCCATGGCCCGAATGTCCAAAGCCGCCTATGGCAGCCTTTAGATTGCTTTCGGCGTCGATCAGGAAATTGGCGGCCACTACGACTTGCTCGCCCTCTTCCACGCCCTCCATCACCTCAACGTAGCTGTCGGTGCGCCTCGCCAGTTTCACCTCGCGTGGCTCGAACCGACCTTCAGCAAGCTGGACGAGTACGATCCGGCGCGTCCCGCTGTCGATGACGGCGGAAATTGGCACTGTCAGCACCTTTGCTTTGCCGCCAACGGACAGCTCGACCTGAGCGAACATCGCTGGCTTGAGCAACTGGCGATGATTTGCAATCTCCAGTCGGACCGGAACAGTTCGGGTCTCGGGCTTCAGCGTCGGATAGACGTAGGTGATCGTGCCCTCGAAGCTCTGATCAGGGTAGGCGCTGATGCTGACCTTCGCCTGGCTTCCGGTCTTGACCAAGGCGATGTCCTGTTCAAACACGTCCGCCACGATCCACACCGAGGACAGGTCGGCGACTTGGTACAGGCTGTCGCCAGGCATGAAGCGCATCCCCTGGACGGCCTTTTTCTCCATCACGATGCCGGAAACGGGCGAGCGGAACGTGAGCGTTCGCCGGGCTTCTCCTGATTGGGCCAACGCGCGCACCTGCTCTTCGGAGATGTCCCAATTCTTGAGTCGCGCGAGGCTCGCTTCGGCAAGCCGCTGCATGCTGGCCTGCGGGTCCGCGCCGCCGTCTTTCAACGCCCTGACTGCCTCGGTGGCAATCGCATATTCACGCTGCGCGGAGACCAATTCCGGGCTGTACACCTCGAACAGCGGCTGGCCCTTGCTGACTGGCTGCCCGGTGGCATTGACGAAAAGCCGTTCCACCCACCCTTCGAACTTGGGCGCGACGGCAAAGACACGCCGTTCGTCGACCTCGACGCGGCCGACCGCCTTGACGACCTTGTCCAGCGAACGCATCGCCGCGGGCTCGCTCCGCACGCCGAGCTTCTGCACCTTGTCGACGCTGATCTTGATCAGGTTGCTTGCGGTGTGGGGTTCATCGCCATCGTAGACGGCGACGTAGTCCATTCCCATCGCATCCTTCTTTGGCACCGACGACGTGTCGGGCAGCCCCATCGGATTGCGGTAATAGAGAATCTTCCGCGCAGCCTTGGCTCCAGTCGTTGCGGGGGTCGCCGCATTCGATGCCTCTTGAACCGGTCGCACAGATAGGGTCCGGGTGCCCCACCAATATCCGCCACCAATGCCCAACGCCACGGCAACGGCTGCCGCCAGCAGGCCCGCCTGCCACCTCATAGATCTTCTCCCAACAGTCGCTCAATCGCCGCGAGACGTGCCTGGGCCTCGGCCTGTGCCTTCAGTCGGTCCTGTTTGGATTTTCGGATTTGCCGCTGCGCATCAAGCAGCGTGGCGAAGTCCACCTTGCCCGTTTCGTAGCCGGCCAGCGCGGCCTGGAGCGTCGCCTCCGACTGCGGGAGGAGGCTGGTTGCGGTCACTATTTCGATCCGCTGGGCGGCCTTCAATGCGGCGAGATTTTCGAATAGTTCGCCGATCAGTCGATTTGCCGAAGCTTCCTTTTGCGAGCGCGCTGCCGAAAGCATTGATTCAGCCTCCGACTCCTGCCGTCGCCGCGATTCCTGTTGCAGGGGAATGTTGACTTCGACCATGAGTTCCCACTCTCCGATACGCGAGCCCATCTGGATGGGAGAAACGCCGATGGCAAAGTCCGGATAGCGATTCTTGTACGTGAGTTCGCGATTCTTCTCGGCCCCACGAATGCGTGCATCGTTGGCAAAGAGTTGCGGGTTGTGGCCGCGCAGGCGGTCCGCCAGCACATCTTCGTCCAGCCTCACTGGGAGGGGAACGGGACGCAAGCGCTCGGGTACGGCAAATGGCGTCGATGCCTTGCGATCGAGGAGGCTATTCAACGTCGCCTGCACTCCTTGCCGCTCACTCTCCTGCATCAGCAGCTCCCCGCGCATGGTCGTCAACTCGACCTGGGCGCGGATCACATCTTGTTGCGGCACAAGCCCGCTTTCATAGCGGCCCAGCGCGATTCTTTCGAGCCGGCCGAGAAGGTCCAGAATTTCTCGCGTGAGTAGCTCGTTGTAGACGACGAGGTAGTAACGTGCGTAAGTGATCTTGACGTTGGCCGCCACCTCGGACCAGGTCATCGCCGCGCGCCCTTGGGCCTGCTCGGCATCGGCTTCTGCAACGTCGCGCTTGAGATCCCGTTTGCCCCAGAAGGGAATGGGCTGGACGAGCGTGTACTTCGTGCTGCCTACCTTGTTGGGTAGCAGGCTCGGCGGTGCGTCGGAGCCCGTATTGGTGATGTTCTGCAATTCAATGCGGAACAATGGGTCGGGGAACGCACCTGCGGGATATACGCGCTGTGCGGCGGCGTCTGCCTCGTAGCGCATCGCCGCGTATTCCGGATTGTTGCGAGCGTATTCGAGAAGACTTTCGACGTTGCTGCCGAGGACGCGCTCATCAGCCCAACTGCACGCCGGGTCGCCTAAACCCGCCCCTGCAATCAAAAGAACTCCAAAGAGCTTCAGGATCTGCATCGGCAACGGTTCAGGAGGAGCGTATCGTTCGGTACGGAATCGGACACTCGCCGGGTCCGGTTCGTGTCAGTGCGTAGCAAACGTGCGCACAGCGCCATCGACTTGCATGAGCAGGACCTCGTAGGGCACCGGGTGTGGACACTCCATGCCCGGCGAAGCATTCGGCATGTTGGGCACCGCAAGGCCAAGAGCCCTTGGCTTTTCCGTCAACAGTCGTTTGATGTCTGAGGCGGGCACGTGGCCTTCGGTCACGTAACCGCCCACCAC
>JAJXTF010000063.1 GCA_021784125.1 Pseudomonadota bacterium
CCCCAGCGCTGAAACGCGCCGAAGCTCGCGAGCGCGCCCGACAGCGGCAGGGACGCGCCGACCGCGACGTCCGCCCTGCAGGTCCGTACGCCTGGTACGGCGAGCAGGCACAACAGGCCCGCCATGATCCGATGCTTGATCCCCATCGATCCCCCCCCCGGCGGTGGGCGTCGAGCCCGCCGCGTGGCACCGCTTCGCGGGCACACCCGTCCGCGGCCCGCCACCGATTCGCTACCGCCTCATGGCGCAAACGTACTACTTGGCGATACGTTCGAGCAACTCTGCCCGAGACACCACCCACGGAGTTTTTGCGACCAACTGGCCGGTCGTTGCGCCCACACCACTTGTTTTTTGCGCCCGACCCTGATTAGACTCCCGCCATTCGGTACACCTGGGCTGGATATCGATACGCATACGGCGGTCGTTCTAGCGACCCGATCATCCGGCCCGGGATGTCGGTTCGGTTCGCTCACGAATGAGTTCGGACTCAATAAGGGGGGTCGGTGAACACGAAGATTACAACGGCGATATGGGTCGCATGTGGCATGGCCGCACCGGGTCTGGTGCACGCACAGGCGCCGGTGAACGGTTCGCAGGCCCAGACGGGGACACTGCAGGAAATCGTCGTGACCGCGCAGAAGCGGCGTGAGAACCTCGAGGACATCCCGGTGTCGGCAGCCGTGGTTGCCGCCGGATCCCTGCGGCAGGCCAACGCCGGCGACATCACCGACCTCAACAACATGGTCCCGTCGGTGGACCTCAATGGCACCATCAACGGCCGCGTGCCGATCGGGATGCGCGGCGTCTCGAGCAACGCCAACGAGGCGACCGTCGGACTTTCGTCGGGCGTCGCGATCATGGTCGACGGCGTACCGGTACCCTCCGATTCCTACGACGGCAACCAGCTCGACGACGTCGAGCGGGTCGAAGTGCTCAAGGGGCCGCAAGGCACTCTCGGCGGTCGAACCGCGGCCGCGGGCGTGATCAATCTCGTCACGCGCGGACCGAGCAGACACTTCACCGGTTCCGCGTCGGCGACCGCCACCAGCGATCACGAGTATCGCGGCAATCTTTTCCTCGCCGGACCGATTGCCGACGATCTGCAGTTCAGTCTCGCCGCATACGGCAACAAGCGGCAATATCCGATCACGAACATCGCGACCGGCCAGAAGACGACCCAACGCACGAACGGCGTCCGCGCGAAATTGCGGTTCGAGGCGAGCGACGATCTCGATGCGATGCTGATGGCCCACTTCGACGAAGCCAGGTCCGAAGGCTTCAATTTCGTTTACACCTACGTGACCCCGGGCGCCTCGCTCCTCGCCGGGACCGCGAATCCGAATCCGTTTCCGCCGCCGGTTCAGCCGGTGTTGTCGCAATCGACGCTGCTGGCCGGGATCACGCCGTCCTGGACCAATCTGTCCTACAACAGCCCGGTTTACCAGGCGGGGTCGCTGGTCAAGGACGCCGACGCGTCGTTCGTCGTTCACTACCACACGCACGGCCTCGATTTCACGTCGACGACCGCGTATCAGCATGAAACCCAGGTCAACATCCAGGACCTGTTCGCGGTGGCGACCTACTTTTCGAACGACTTGCGCTCGGCGTTCCAGAACTTCTTCCTGAACATCCTCCAGCTTCCGGGGATTCCGCCGGGCACGCCCGCGAGCTGGGCCGACTTCAACAACACGCAGACGCAACGCGAAGGGGTGCGCCAGGTCAGCGAGGAGTTCAAGGTCGTCTCGCCCGCGGACCTGCCGGTCAGCTACGTCGCCGGCCTGTTCTACTCCGACACCGTCGTGGGACTTTGGGAGACGCGCACGTTCACGCCGGCAGCCGTGGATTATTTCGTCCGGCCGGAAACGAAGACCTATGACATCTACGGCCGTGCGACCTGGAAGATCACCCCGAAGGACTCGCTGGTCGCGGGACTGCGGTACAACTCGGACCATTTGAGCTACTTCGAGAACGAGCTGACGTACGCGACGGTGCCGGGCGCGCCGCCGTTCGGTCCGCTGACGAGTTCCGGCAGCAACACCTCCGGGGCGATGGTCGGCGACGTCAGCTTCCAGCACCAGCTGGCGCCGACGTCGATGGTCTATGCGACCTATTCGCGCGGCTATGCACCGCGGGCCTACAACACCGCGCTCGCGCTCTCGTCGAGCGCGACCCAGCAGCCGGTCGGGCAGGAACACGTCGATGACTTCGAACTCGGCTCGAAGGGCACCTACTTCGGCGAGCATCTGAGCTTCAATCTGGCGCTGTTCGACACCATCTACCGCAACTATCAGATCCAGTCGTACTCGTCGCTGCCGGGATACACCGCGCCGCCGCTGATCCTCGAGAACGCGGCGAAGGCCGAGACGCGCGGCGTCGAAACGGACCTTGCGTACAAGCCGTCGGCACGCACGATGTTCACGTTCAACGCGGCGTTCATCGACGCGAAGTTCCTGAATTACGCCAACGCGCCCTGCTGGGGCGGCACGGCCGGTGCCCCGCAGGAGGGCGCCGCCTGCGTCAACAACGTGCAGAACGTCTCCGGGGACACGATGCCGAATTCCCCGAAGTTCAAGGGCGTGCTCGGTCTCGAACACCGCGTGCCGCTGCCCTCGACCCGGCTGGACCTGACGTTCGGCGGCACGTACGCGTATCGAACCCGCGCGCAGATGCTGCCGGATCAGAATCCGCAGGCGATCCAGGGCGCCTTCGGCTTGCTGAACGCGCACGTCGGCATCGAGTCGCGCGACGGCGTCTACTCGGTCACGGCGTTCGCGAACAACCTCACCAACCACCGCTATTACGCGGACGTCGAGGACTTCTGGACGGGTCCGTGGGCTTCCAACGCGGTCGTTGCGCAGCCGGCGCGCGACGCGAGCCGGTATTTCGGCATCCGCATGCACGTGAACTTCTGATCCAACCTCCGGACCCGCGCGTGGCCGTGCAAGGACGGCGCGCGCGGGCACCGGCGGAGGTCACCAGGCGGTGGCGCCGCCGTCGATCCGGAAGTCGCTCGCCGTGACCCACGATGCCTCGTCCGAGCACAGGTAGAGCGCCGCCCAGGCGATGTCGGCAGGCTGACCCAGCCGCTTCAGCATCAGCTTGCGCATGACCTGATCGCGAAAGCCGGGCAACTGATCGAGCGGACCGCGCGTCGCCGCGGTCTCGACCAACGCGGGCGATATCGTGTTCGCACGGATGCCGTGCGCCGCACCCTCGGCCGCGATTTGCCGCGTCATCGCGAGCACGCCGCCCTTGCCGGCGCAGTGCGCGATCGCCGGTGAGCTTTCGAGCGCCACGTAGGCGTTCGCGGACGCGAAGTTGAGGATCGCGCCGCCGCCGTTCGCGATCAGGTGCGGCCACGCGGCCTGGCACGCGAGAAACACCACGTCGAGCTCGCCGACCAGCGTCCGGCGCCACCCGCGCTCGTACGACATCGTCGCGAGCGGCTCGAACACGCCGAACGCCGCCGCATTGACCAGCACGTCGATTCGCCCGTGCCGCGCGATGCCGAACTCGACGTAGCGGGCGACATCCGCCGGATCGGTGAGATCCACCGGCTGCAGGCTGTCGATCGCGGCCCCGCGCGTCGCCGCCTCGGCGACCGTCGCGGCGGCCGCGGCCGCATCGATGTCGCACCCGACGACGCGCGCCCCCTGCTGCGCGAAGAGCTCGGCGATGCCCCGGCCGATGCCGGCGCCGATGCCGGTCACGAACGCGACCTTGTCGCGGAGCCGCTCGCCCCGAACGGCCGGCAAGGCCGGCCTGATCCGATCGTTCATCGCGCGCCCACCGTCGGTCCGATCACCGCTCGAAAATTTGCTTCGGCGTCGCATGCAGACACGGCGACACGCCGTTCGCCTCGATCAGGTACACGTCGGTATTGTGCACGAACAATCCATCGGATTCGACGCCGGGATGGCACACGATCGCCATGTGCGCCTCGATCGCCATGTCCTCGTCGTCGCGGATCAACGGCCGCTCGACCATGTCGTACCCCATCCCGTGCATGTTCAAACGCCGCTCCTCCGGCAATCCGCGCTCGCGCAGATAGGCGTTGTGCGCGCGATGCACGTCGCGGCAGGCCGCGCCCGGCTTCAGCAGGGTCAGCGCGTAGCGCTGGGCGTCGAGCACCGCCGCGTGCGCATCGCGCAGCGGCGGCGGCGTGCGGCCGAGCACGAAGATTCGCGACAGCTCGGTATAGAAGCCGCCCGCCCCGTTGTTCTCGATCAACAGGGAGAACACGTCGCCGGCCTCGAGGCGGCGCCCTTGCATCGACCGGGGACGGAATGCCGCGGCCTGGCCCGGCGGCGCCGACGAGCAGAGGAAGATGCCCTGTTCGCTGCCGAGCTGCTGGCCCACGTACTGCGCATACGCGGCGACCTCGAAGTCGCGCAGACCGGGTCGGATGAACGTCCCGACGCGCGCCATCACCTCGTCCTGCATCGCCGCCACGCGCCGGATCAACGACCGCTCCTCGTCGCTCTTCTGCGCCTTGAGGCGGTCCACCCAATCGGTCGCATCGACCACATCGAGGTCCGCCAGCGATTCGCCGATGCGCCGCCCGAACCCGTGATACATCGCCGCGGGGGCGACGACACCGAGGGTCTTCGCACCGAGACGTCGCAGCTCCGCGACGACGAGATCGGCGTCGTAACACGCCGTGTAATGAACCGACGGATAGCTCGGCGTCGTGAGCACGCGGCCAATACCGTCTCGGCCGCGGGCATCGGCGGCCGAGACCCGCAGGCCGCCGACCGGCCCCTGTTCGACGACGGTCATCGGCTCCTCGCGCGGAAACACGACGCTCTTCGGATAGCCGTTGGTCGCCGGCTGGTTCGTGAACCAACGGACGTAACCGCCGACCCAGTCGCTCGAATTCTGCAGCACCAGGGCGTCGAGTCCGCGTTCAGCCATCGCTTCGCGAATTCGCCGCCAACGCCGGTCCATCTCCGCGTCGGAGACCATGTTCAACGCCCGCACGGTACCTTCCGCCATCGAATTCCCCCCGTTCAATGCGCGACCACGTTCCACATCGTCTCCGGTCGCCCGGCCAGGAAAGCCTCCAGGTTGTGACGGACGACGGGGTATGCCTGATCGAGATAGACGTCGCTCATGCCGCCGATCTGCGGCGTCAGCAAGACCCGTGGCTCCCGCCAGAACGGATGCTCCGCCGGCAGCGGCGTCCGCCGGAACACATCGAGCGCGACGCCGGCGATGCGTCGTTCACGCAGCGCGTGCAGCAGCGCGTCCTCGTCCAGGACGCCGCCGCGCGCCACGTTGATCAGGTACGCCGTCGGTTTCATCCGTTCGATCACCCGGGCATCGACCAGCGACTCGGTATTCGAGGAGTGCGGTACGATCAGTACGAGGAAATCGACCCGGCCCGCGACCTCGTCGAGCATTTCCCGCCCGCAGATTTCGTCGAATCCTTCCGGGACGCGCTTCGACCGGCTGATCCCGATCACCTGCATCCCGAACGCCCGGCAGCGGGGCGCCAGCGCTTCGGCGATCGCACCGACCCCGACGATCCCCACGACCTTGCCGTAGAGCAGGGGCTGGGGCCAACGCTCCCAGACCGCCCGTTCCTGGTTGCGCAGCATCCGCGGAAAATCGCGCGCCATCGCGAGCATCTGCAGGAACACGAGCTCGGACATCTGCGGGCCGTGCATGCCCCGCGTCGAGGTCACGACGACCTGCGACCGCAGGTTTGCAAGCCGCAGGATCGCGTCGGTCCCGGTCGTCAGCGACTGAATCCAACCCAAGCGCCCGGCGCGCCGGAGCATTTCCTCGTCGAACTGGAAATGGTGGGCGATGATGGCCGCCGCCTCGTGAGCCTGCGCGAGCGCCGCGTCGCGGTCGTCGGTCGCCGCGAGGTCGATCCCCGGGAAATCCGCGCGAACGAACCGCGAGAACGCCGCCGCCGGCGCTTCGGGCGCCCCGATGTACAGAATTCGACTCATCCGCGTTTCCTCGCAGACCTTGGCACCGATTCGCAGAATAAGGCGCCCGCTCGACCCTCAACAAATGATATTTTCGCGACGCGGAACCCGTGAGCCACCGCCCTCGACGAGGATCGCTGCCGATGCACCTGAACCATCTCGACCTGAACCTGCTCGTCGCGCTCGACGCGTTGCTCGACGAGCGCAGCGTCACGCTCGCCGCCCGCCGCCTGCACCTCAGCCCGTCGGCGACCAGCGGCGCACTCGCACGCCTGCGGCTGTACTTCGACGACTCGCTGTTGACGAAGGTCGGCCGGCGCATGGTGTTGACGCCTCTGGGCGAGACCCTGCAGTCCCAGGTCCGCGACTGCCTGCTTCGGATCCGGGCGACGATCGAGGTGCGTCCGCGCTTCGACGCCTCGGCGACGCGACGCAAGTTCACGCTGATGATGTCCGACTACGTGGCGACCGTGCTGATGCCGGCCGTCGTGCAACGCATCGAGCGCGAGGCCCCGCAGATCGAGCTGGAAATGCGCGGCTACGAGAACGAACGACACGCCGTCGATCGCGGCGAGATCGATTTCCTGATCATTCCTACGATCTTCCTGCCGCAGCGGCACCCGGCCGAGATCCTGTTCGAGGACGACTTCGTGTTCGTCTGCTCCCGCGACAACGACCGCGTCGGCGACCGGCTCTCTCCGGCGCAGATCATCGAGATGGATCACGTGATGCCGTACGTCGGGACCGGTCACGTGCCGGCGTTCGACTCCTGGATGTCCGAACGACTGGGGCGGCTGCCGCGCACCGTGATCGTCGCGATGAACTTCATCACCGTGCCCCATCTCGTCGTCGGTACGAAGAGAATTGCGATCATGCAGCGCCGCCTCGCGGCGACGTTCGCGCGCACGCTGCCGATCCGCATCGTCGAACCGCCGTTCGAGGTGCCTCGACTCGTCGAAATGATCCAGTGGCACGAGTATCGCAGCCATGATCCGGCTCACCTCTGGCTGCGAAATCTGATGAAGGAGGCGGGCCGGCAATCTCTGCCCTGAGGACCGGTGCCGGACGCTCACCCGCCCCGCCCGCTCAGCGAAACAAGTCCTCGGCCGCCGGCCGCACGAGCGTGCTCGCGGCCGAGGCGCGCTCGGCGGGAAGGAGCCCGCGCACCAGCACGATCGGCTGGCCCTCGTCGGCCTGCCCCATGACGAGCGACGCCGCCGCGGCCAGTTCGTCCGCATGACCGACCACGGTCGCCTTCAAGGTACGACCCGTGAGGTCATGATGGCCACGCCGGTCGACGACCGCCGGCAGGCCGGCGCAGCCGATCGCGACCCCGACCGTCCCGACCCGCCAAGGCCGTCCGAAGCTGTCGTTGATGATCACGCCGACCCGGGCACCCGCGCGCCGGGTCAGCTCCGCGCGCAAGCGTTCGGCGCTACCGTCCGGATCCACCGGCAACGGCAACGCGAACGAATCGTCGTTGCCGTTGATCACGTTCGATTGATCGACGCCGGCATTGGCCATCACGAATCCCAGTCGATGCTCCACGATCAGCACGCCGGGTGCCTGGCGCACGACGCGCCGCGATTCGGACAGAATGAGCTCGACCAGGCGCGGATCCTTGCCGACCGCGCGACCGATTCGCTGCGCCCGGGAACCCGGCTCCAGGCGCCGCAAATCGACGAGCCGCCCTTCGGCCTTGGACACCAGTTTTTGCGCGAAGACCAGCACGTCGCCATCCTCGAGCCGACGGGCGGACCGCGCGAGGGACGTCAGCGCGACCTCGGCCAGGTCCGCACCCGCCTCCACCCAGGGCACTCCGGCGAGCGCGAACAGTTCCAGTCTTTGTGCCGGCCGGGTCACGACGCGAGGGGTCAGCCAAACGCGGCGCGCAGCTTCGGCAGCACCCGCTCGGCGTAGAGCGAGAGGAAGCGGCGCTGGTCCGGTCCGGGGGCGTGAAACACCAGGTGACGAAAGCCGAGTTCCACGTACGGACGGATGCGCTCGATCTGTTCATCAGGATCGTCGCCGACGATCCAGCGGCTCGCCGCCTGCTCGATCGGCAGCGCATCGCTCAGTCGCTGCATCTCGATCGGATCCTCGACCGAGGCCTTCTGGTCCGCGCTCAACGCGAGCGCTGCCCAATGCCGGGTGTCCTCGAGCGCACGCCCGCGATCCGTATCGAACGACACCTTCACTTCGATCATCAGGTCGATCGCGTCCGCGGATCGGCCCTTCGCGGCGGCACCGCCGCGCACGCCCGGCAGCAAGGTCTCCTGGTACAGGGACGGCGCCTTGCCGCTCGTGCAGATGAAACCGTCGGCCGTCTCGCCGGCGTAGCGTGCCATCAGCGGGCCCGCGCCCGCGACGTAGATCGGGACCGGCTGCGGCGGACGATCGTAGATCGTCGCCAACCGGGTCGAGTAGAACCGGCCGTCGAAGCTGACCCGGTCGGCGTTCCACAATTCGCGGATCAACGCGATGGCCTCCTTGAGCCGCGCGGTGCGCTCCTTCGGCTCGGGCCACGCCATCGCAGACGCCGGCACCTCGTTCAGCGACTCGCCGGTCCCGACGCCGAGCACGATGCGCCCGGGAAACATCGCACCGAGCGTCCCGAATGCCTGGGCGACGATCGACGGATGGTATCGGAAGGTCGGCGTCAACACGCTCGTGCCCAACACGATCCGGGAGGTGCGCGCCCCGACCGCGCCGAGCCACGCGAGCGAGAACGGCGCGTGACCGCCCGCATGGCGCCACGGCTGGAAGTGGTCGCTGACGAACACCGAATCGAAACCGCATTGCTCGGCGAACACCGAGAAATCCAACAGATCGGCGGGGCCGAATTGTTCGGCCGATGCCTTGTAGCCAATTTTCAGCAAGTGATCGATCTCCTCGACGCCAGGGTCCTTGTCACTCGGTCATGCGCTTTCATACCGCCGCCAATGCGCGCAGGCCCTGCTCGCGGAGCGCCGCTTTGCCCGCCGAGGCGATCGGGCGATAAAGGGAATCACGCTGGCGCGGCGTGCGCCCGATCGACGATGCGACCGCTTCGAGCGACTCGGCACTCATGCGCTGGCCAAACACGCCGCCGGCCGCGCGCGTGATCGACTCGTCCATCAGGGTGCCGCCCAGATCGTTGGCCCCGGCGCGCAAGCAGGCCGCGGCCCCGTCGGGGCCCATCTTGACCCAGGAAGCCTGCACGTTCGTGATCCACGGATGCAACGTCAGGCGCGCGACCGCGTGCATCAGCAGCGCTTCGCGGTAGGTCGGTCCGGGGCGCACCAATCCGCGCCGCCACATCGGCGCCTCCATATGGACGAACGGCAGTGGGACGATCTCCGTGATTCCACCGGTCTCGCACTGCAGCGTCCGCAGCCGCAGCAGATGCCGTGCCCAGTGAACCGGTCGCTCGAGGTGGCCGAACATGATCGTCGACGTCGTCCGCAAACCGGCCAGGTGCGCGGCGCGCACGACCGAGAGCCATTGATCGGTCGTCAACTTGTCGTGGCAAATTTGAGCACGGACCTCGTCGTCGAGGATCTCCGCCGCGGTCCCCGGCAGCGTCGACAGTCCGATCTCGCGGAGGCGGACGAGGTAGGCGTACGGATCGAGCCCGGCGGCGTTCGCGCCGTGCAGGACTTCCAGCGGCGAGAACGCATGGATATGCATCTGCGGGACCGCCTCCTTGATCGCGCGGACGATCGACACATAGGTCCGGTCGTCATAATCGGGGTGGATGCCGCCCTGCAGACACACCTCGGTCGCGCCGCGCTCGGCGGCCTCGACGGCGCGTCGCGCGATCTCCTCGAGCGGCAGATCGTAGGCCGGGCCGCGCAAGTCCCGGTGGCCACGCCCCTTGGAGAATGCGCAGAACGCACAGCGGTGCTTGCAGATGTTCGTGTAATTGATGTTGCGATTGACGACGTAGCTGACGATGTCACCGACCGTGTCCGCGCGCAATTGATCGGCCGCTGCCAGTACCGCGTCGAACGACGCTCCGTCGGTCTCGAACAAACGCACCACGTCGGATTCGCGCTCCAGTCCGTCACGACGCGCCGCGTCGAGCAGCCGCGTGACCGAACGCTCGGCTCCGCGCCGCACGCAACCGGCTGTGGCGGTGGGCACCGCCGCGCCCGAACCCGCGGTCCAATCGTCGACGCGGGCGAAGCCGCGCGAATCGGAAAGCTCGCGAACCCGGCGACCGATCGGCGGCTCGCACCAGTCGGACGCCCGTGCGGCGAACGGCGGCGTGATTGCGAGCCGCGGCGCGAGATCTCGTCCCGCCGCCGCCGTGGCCGCATCCAGATCGGCGATCGCGGGCCAAGGCGCTTCCGGATTCACATGGTCCGGAGTGACCGGTGAGACGCCTCCCCAGTCGTTCACGCCTGCTGCGAGCAGCGCGGCGAGCCCTTCGGGGCGAAGATTCGGCGGCGCCTGGATGGACATCGTCGCGCCGAACAGCAACCGCGCCGCCGCGATCGTCCAGCACTGCTCATCGAGCGAGGGCTCCGGCATCGCGGCCCAGCGCGTGCCGGGTTTCGCACGGAAGTTCTGGATGATGATTTCCTGGATATGACCGTACCGATCGTGCAGGTCGCGGATCATCAGCAAGGCGTCGAGCCGTTCCCGACGCGTTTCGCCGATACCGATCAACAGGCCCGACGTCATCGGAACCCGCGCTTCGCCGCCGGCGCGCAAGGTCGCCAACCGCGCCTGCGGGTGCTTGTCGGGCGAACCGTGATGGGGTCCGCCTCGTTCCGAGAGTCGCGGGGCGGCGGATTCGAGCATCAATCCCATCGACGCGCTGACCGTACGCAATCGGCGCAGATCCGCGACGCCCATCGTTCCCGGATTGAGATGCGGCAGCAGGCGGGTCTCGGCGAACACGCGGCCAGCAGCGTGCTGCAGCAGATCGAGCGTGCGTTCGAAGCCGCGGCGCTGCAGCTCCTCGCGGGCCACGCGATATCGCCGTTCCGGTTGTTCGCCGAGTGTGAACAGCGCTTCGTGACACCCCGTCCGTTCGCCCAGGGCGGCGATTTCCAGCACGCGCTCGTCGCTGAGATACGGCTCGCGCAGATCCTGGGGCGCCTTCGCGAACTCACAGTAATGACAGACGTCGCGGCAAAGCTGGGTCAGCGGGATGAAGACCTTGCGGGAATAGGTGACGACGTCGCCGAAGCCCGACCGCGTCAGGTCCGCGGCGACCGCGAGCAAGGCCGCAGCCGACGGCGATTCCAGCAGGGCGCCGGCCTCCGCGGCGCCCGGCCGCTCGCCGTGCGCGCTTCGGCGCAAAAGTTCCTTCAACCGGTCGCTTCGAATGCCCACGGAAGACCTCCCAGCCGCCGCAAGTCCGGCGGTGAATCCACGTCGAATTCCAACCCGGGCCGCATCACGACGAGCGGCTCTATGTCGAGGCGGCGCGCTTCGGCGACGTGCCTGCGCCGGCTGTCGGTTCCGAATTGATAGATGAACGGCAGGTCGATATCACTGACCAGTCCGTTGGTCCCGAGTCCGGCCGCATCCGGCGCGAGCGCGACGCCGGTGCGCCGGCCCGCGTCGACCAACGCATCGATGTCCTGCGCGTCGATGCTCGCCAGATCGCCGGGCAATACCAGCAGATGCCGGATGCCCGTCGCGCGGAGCCGCTCGCGCGCGGCGGTCAGCGCCTCGTTCAGGCCGATTCCCTCGTCGTGAAGCACCGGCACCCGCGCGGGAACCGTGTCCCGCTCCGGACTCACGACGACGGTGAACGCCAGCGAATGCGCCGCTTCGGCCGCCCGCACGACGCGATCGAGCATCGCACGGATCAGCGTGATTCGACTCGCGGGCGACAGGTCACCGGCCAGGTGGCTCTTGCCACGGGTCCGGTGTTTCACTGCGATGACCGCACCGCAGCCTGATTTGAATCCGCCCATCGCGCCTCTCCGCGAGCCTCGGCGCCCGCTTGCCTCGGATCTTAGTGCACTCCATTCCCGATCGGGAAGTTGATGCGACCGATTGCGCGATTCGGCGCCGCCGAACCGAGCGCGGCGCCGCGACGAACTCCTCGGTCGCATCGAAAGCTGCCCTCCGCGAAATCGAACCGCCGATCGAAGCCGTTGCGCTACGCTATCGCCCCGCGCAGGTGTACCGCCCACGCCGCAGGCAATACGAGCCGCCAGGAGTCGATCCGATGAAAGTCAGTCTCGCTGGAGCCATTCGCTTCCACCCCGAACGACCGCGTCCATTGACGGAGATCTACGACGAATTCATCGAACTCGCCGTGCTCGCCGAATCGCTCGGCTTCCACCGGGTGTGGCTGTCGGAGCACCACCTCGCCGAGGACGGCTGGAACCCGGCCCCGATGCTCGTGCTCGCGGCCCTCGCGCAACGCACGCGGCGCATCCGGCTCGGTACGTTCGTGCTGCTGCTGCCCCTGCACCACCCGCTGCGGGTCGCCGAGGAGATCGGGACGCTCGACGTACTGTCGAACGGGCGCTTCGATTTCGCCGTCGGCGCCGGACCCATGGACGTCGAATGCGCCGCCTTCGGCATTCCACGCAAGGAGACGTTCGGGCGATGCTACGAGGCCCTGGCGGTGATCCAACGGTTCCTGACCGAGCCGCGGGTCACGCATCATGGCAAGCACTTCCATTTCGACGATGTCGCAATGACGACCAAACCGGTTCAGCGACCTCATCCGCCGATCTTCACGACGCCGTTGATGGGCCCGCAGAGCTGGGAGAAGTCGGCCGAGCGCGGCTACAATGTGGCCTCCGCACTGCACACGCCGGCGTGGCGCGACTATGCCGGGTTGCTCGCGAAGCATGGGCGCGACCGCAAGGACGTGACGATCGCCACCGGCCCGGTATTCGTGCACGTCTCGGATTCGCGTGAGAAGGCTTTCGACGAGGCGGAGCGCGCGATGCACTGGGCGATCGACTTCTACGTCCAGCGAGGCCTGCCGTTTCCGCTGGCGCCGATCGGGGAATTCCGCAAGCCCGAGAATGCAATCGCCTATGGCGTACCGATCGTCGCCGGTTCCCCGCAGGAAGTGCTCGAGGGCCTGTCCGTCTACAAGAACGAGCCGTTCGACGATCTGTCGCTGCAGTTCGGACATCCGGGCATGGACCAGCGCTACGCGGTGCGCTCGATGAGGCTGTTCGCCGAGCACGTGCTGCCCGAAATCCAGCGCTGGCAGCCGGCTGCGGGCACGGCCTGACGGGCCGCCTCGCACCCCCGGAGCGTTTCCGGCGCCTGCGTGGCTGTGCCGCTAGTGCCGGGCAGCCCGTAGATTGCCGCGGATGATCGCGTCGGCGAGCGCCTTGGCGCGCGCGAGGCCGGTCGCGTAGACATCGGTCTCGCCGGTGAACCGATCCGCGACGTCCGGCGCGAGCACCGGTCCGCTGCGATCCGTCGTGTCCACGGTCACGGCCGCCGACAGCCCGATGCGCAACGGGTGCCGCGCGAGTTCCCGCCGGTCGATCGAGACCCGCACCGGCACGCGCTGCACGATCTTGATCCAGTTCCCGGTCGCGTTCTGAGGCGGTAGCAGCGCGAACGCCGCACCGGTTCCGGCGGCCACCCCGAGCACACGGCCGTGGAAGACGGTCGCGTCGCCGTACAGGTCGCTCACGATCTTCGCGGGCTGCCCGATGCGCAGGTGGCGCAGCTGCCCTTCCTTGAAGTTCGCGTCGACCCAGAGCGCATTCAGCGGGATCACGGTCATCAGCGCTTCCCCGGGCTGGACGTGCTGGCCGAGCTGCACGCTGCGCTCCGCGACGTAGCCGCTCACCGGCGCGACGACCACGTCGCGCTGCGCGGCGATCCAAGCCTCGAGGTAGTGCGCGCGCGCCTCGAGCACCGCCGGGTTGTGAGCGACGTCGGTACCGTCGACGAGCGCGTGCGCCGCGCTCGCACGGCGCTGCGCCTGGATCACCGACGCCTGCGCGATCCGCACCGCGTCCTCGGCGTGGCGCAGATCCTCGCGGGCGACCGCCTCGGCGGCGACCAGCGGCCGGCGGCGCGCAAGGTCCCCGCGGGCCCG
>JAJXTF010000322.1 GCA_021784125.1 Pseudomonadota bacterium
CCAAGCCGCGCGCCGGTTTCGAGCGCCGCGCGATATTCACGGACGTCGGTGTCCGGCTTCAACCGGAAGAGCTCGATGTCCAGCACGCGCAGGCGGCTGCCGGCCAGCCGCTGCAGCGTCTCCCGCAGCATCGGCGTATCGCCGATGATCGGATGGCGCGTCTCGGTCTCCGTCGCGGGCAGCAGGCGCAGACCCACGCAGTCGTAGCCCGCCTGCGCCGCGCAGGAAACCATGTCCGGCGGCGCGAGCTCGAGGACCGTCAGCGCGGCGAGCCCGATGGGGCGATCCATGATCGTCGCGGAGTCTTCGACCGGCGATCCGGTGACCTGGCCGTCGTTCCGGCGCTCAGCGCAGCGGGGAAAATGCCGCCGGTACGCAGATCGTCGAATCCATCACGGTCAGCCAGTCCGGCCCGCCTTTGGGCGGCCATTCGCCCGAGGCCACTGCTTCGCCCCGGATGCGCGTGCGCTCGGCGAGGTCGCGGTAGGGGCAGATGTGGAGCATCCGCGGCGTGACGCCTTCGAGCGCATAGCCGACGAACACGATCGGCGACAGGCGCGTGCGCGGCGGCAGTGCCGTCTCCCATGCCGCCAGGACCGGCTTGATCCCGGTGGGCTTGATCCGGTAGACACGGAACTCGTAGACGCCACCGAAGGTGCCGGACAGCTGCGGCGGGAAATACGGAAACGGCGCATAGGCGTCGAAGGTGACGTCGGCCAGGTGCTCGCTGGCGCCGAAGATGTCTCCGGACAGCAGCATCCGCTCGCGTTCCGCGTGCATCGTCGCGCTGTCGTCGAACGCACGCAGGATCAGGACCCGGTTCAGTCCGCCGATTTCGGAGGTCCACGACGCGCACAGCGTTCCGTTGCCATGCCCCGCCTTGAAATACTGCTCGATTTTCGATTGCACCGACGCCGCCTTGCCGGTGTGGACGGAAAGCGTCGCGACGTCGAGGCGCATCATCTTCAGGACTCCTTCGATTCGGGATTGCGGTTCGGCTTCGTGGGCGAACCCGCGTTTCAGGCCGCGGCGGGCCTGGCATGGCCACCGAGGAACAGCCGGTTGAGATCGGGATCGTTCAGCACCTCGGCAGCCGGACGGTCGAGCGCGAGCCGCCCCATCTCCAGCACCAGTGCGCGGTTCGAGTACTTGAGGGCGGTGCGGACGTTCTGCTCGACCATCAGCACCGTCGTCCCGCCGTCGGCGAGCTGGCGCAGCAGTGTCATCACTTCCTGGACCAGCTTCGGCGAGAGCCCGATCGACGGCTCGTCGATCAGGAGCACGCGCGGGCGCAGCAGCAGCGCACGGCCGACCTCGAGCTGCTTCTGCTCGCCGCCGGACATCGTCGATGCCTGGTTGTCGATGCGTTCGCGAATGCGGGGAAACCGGGTCAGAACCTCCTCGATGCGCCCCGGCAACTCCGCGCGCGGCAGCGTGATGCCCCCGAGCTCCAGATTGTGGCGCACCGACAGCGAACCGAAGAGATTGCGGCCCTGCGGCACGAAGGCGATGCCTTCGGCAAGGAGCTCGCGCTGCGATCTGCCGTTGATGCGCCGGCCCTCGAAGCGGACCTCCCCCGAGCGCGGGACGAGCATCCCGAACAGCGTCTTCAGCACCGTCGACTTGCCGGCGCCGTTGGGCCCGATCAGCAGCGTGATCTCGCCCTTGCGCGCGTCGAGGGTGGTTTCGTTCAGGATCGTCAGGCTGGGCGAATAGCCGGCGACGACCTTGTCGAATTCGATGATCTTCTCGTTCGCCATGTCGATCAGCTCCCCGTTTCCTGCCCGACCGCCAACTCAGTTTCCAACTCAGTTTCCAACTCAGTTTCCAAGATACGCCTCGAGCACCTGCCGGTTCCCCTGCACCTCGGCGGGGGCGCCCTCGGCGAGCACCTTGCCCTCGACCATGCAGATCACGTGCGGGCAGAGCTTCATGATGAAGTCCATGTTGTGCTCGATGACGACGAAACTGCCCCCCTGCGTCCGGTTGAGCTCGGCCAGAAGCTCGCGCAGCTGGTCGACCAGGCTCGGGTTGACGCCCGCGCAGGGCTCGTCGAGCAGGACGAGCCGCGGTGCAGGCATGAACGCCATCGCGATGTCGATGAGTTTCTGCTGGCCGTAGGACAGCGCGCCCGCCTTCAGGTGCGCGACGTGCTTAAGGCGAAAGAGCTCGATCATCTCGTCGGCGTGGTGCCCGAGGCCCGCGTCGGGGGCCGCGAACAGCCGGGCGGGCATCGTGCCCTTGAACTCCTGCGCTGCGGCGATCAGGTTGTCCCGGACCGACAGATGGCTGAACACCTGCAGCGTCTGGAACGTGCGGCCTACGCCGCGCCGCGCGAGTTCGAGCGGCGACATCCCCGTGATGTCCTCGCCGCAGAACTCGACGCTCCCGGAGGTCGGCTTGATCTGGCCGAGAATGCTGTTGAACAGCGTCGTCTTGCCCGATCCGTTCGGACCGATGACACCGACGATCTCGCCTGGGCCCACGGAGAAGGTCACGCCGTCCACCGCCTTGATCGCGCCGTAGGCCTTGCGGACCCCCTTGACCTCGAGGAAGCTGGGCTTGGCGGTCACTTCGGCGCCCCCTTCATCCCGAGCCGCTCGGGCAGCGACAGCAGGCCCCCGGGCAGGAAGATCATCAGCGCGACAATCGCGAATCCGAAGACCGCGAGATACCAGTTCTGCATGAAGCGCAGCCACTCGGGCAGCAGGATGATGATCACCGTGCCCAGCACCGGTCCGAAGAAGCGGCCGGATCCGCCGACGATCACCGCCAGCAGCATCATCAGCGAGAACGAGAAATAGAACGGCGTCGGCTCGATGAACTGCAGCAGCGACGCGTAGAACACCCCGCCGATGCCCGCGCAGGCCGCGCCGATCGCGAACGCGAACAGCGTGTAGGCCGTGATGTTGATGCCGAGGCTCTCGGCACGGATCGGGTTGTCGCGCAGCGCGGCGAATGCCCGGCCCCACGGCGATCGCAGCAGCCACCAGAGGACCGCCCCCAGCGCGACCGTGAAGGCGAGCGTGAACCAGAAATACCTCAGGTCAGAATCGAGCGACAGGCCGAACAGCGTCGGGCGCGGGATGCCCGAGATTCCGAGGGGTC